>JAASTL010000114.1 GCA_021767305.1 Piscirickettsiaceae bacterium
CGCGGGGTTGGCAAAGGTAGTAATGCCCTCAGCACTGATTCCTAAAATGCCCTCGGAAGTGTTCTCCAGTAAAATCTTAGAAAGATGCTGATGTTTTAGATATTCGGTTAAATCAATCATATAACCATAGAGACTCACCGGCTCGCCATGCTCGTTATAATCAACACGCGTGTAATCGTAAAAATTTCGATATTCGCCAGAAGCCACTTTAAAGCGATAAGATTGCTCAAACTCGGCAGCATGAATGGCAAAATAATCCTCTACTTCAGAGGCAACTCTTGCAAGATCCGATGGATGAATAAATTGTGAAAAAACAAAGTCATTAGCTAAGATTTCATCAACGGAATAGCCCATTACCTGATCAACATTATGTGACACCGATCTAACCGGCCAGCCTTCCGAAGGTTCCCAATTGAAAACCACGGTTGGCCCACCACGGAATAGGTTTCTCTCTTGCCGTACCTTTTCTTCAAGTTTTCTCTGCTTAGTCACATCGCGCATAGTGGTGTGCACTAAGGTACCAGAACCCAAATCAATTAAACGTGCGGATATAGAGGCAATATAGGTTGAACCATCTTTCCGAGTATGTACCCGTTCTATGATTTTGGGCACCTTGCCTAAGTCTGCCACCACTTCTTGATAACCTTCTTTATCAAGATTCTTATCCCAGTCTAAAACGGTCAACTGCAACATCTCTTCATTACTGTAACCCAACAATTCACAGGCAATGTTACTGCACTCCAAAATGCGACCATCATCCGGCGATAAAATCAAAACCGCATCCGCTGACAGCGCAAGTAGACTTTTATAACGCTGTGTTTCTGCTGCAATCAACTCTTCCAGATTTTTTCTCTGAGTAATGTCATCTAAAACCCAGATTACCCCTTTGCTCAAATCTGCAGGATTATTATCGTCAATCGCTTTACCGCTGATAACAATCCAGACCAGATCGCCATTTTTCTTTTTTACCGGGTATTCAATTTGTAAATTTTGTCGATGCCTAAGTGTCTCGTAATAACGCCGACCGAATTCCTTGAAATTATCTTCGGATAGATGTAATTCGCGCATCGAAATACCAACCATCTCATCCGGTGTGGCATAGCCAAAAATATCTGCAAGGCGCTGGTTACAGCGATGCAATTGACGATAGCCGGTAAGCATCATAATACCCACGGTAGAATTCTGAAAAATCGCGTCAAGTTCGTGTTCTTTGTAACTCAGTTTTTCTAATAAATTGACTTTTTCTTGCACTGAATTAAAAAAACCAAGCAGGTATTTTTTGCCGCCTGCTTCTAGCCAGTTTGCCGTTATTTGTACAGTAACCTCTGTGCGGTCTTTACATAGTAGTTTTTGTGGCAGGGTTTCTGGATTATGTTCGGATTTTAAGATATCAATGTGCTCAGCAAAGCTGTCAACTTCAATAGCGGGGTGAAGGGCAGTCTGCGGACACCCAATAATTTCATCTTGCTGGTAGCCGGAAAGATTACAAAAGGCAGGGTTTACATAGGCGATTAAACGGGTATCAATTTCTGCCAGCACTACGGCGGCTGGCAATACTTCTAGGACATTGATTAAATCTTCATAATTATCAAAATGCTCAATACGCACTAACTTTTCCTACTCATCTTCCGGCCGAATTAACAAATTTTTTAAGCAAAAATTAGACCACGAAATAAGCGGTTCTCAAGCTAGTCAAATGAAAATACTGCCAAACAATTTGCAGACTTATAGTGGAAGATAAAATGAAAAAACAGTGATCGATTTTGTGAGGGCAATAAAAAACCCTGTTTAATCTAATGACTAAACAGGGTTTAAAATAATGGCGCGCCCGAAGGGAGTCGAACCCCTAACCGCTCGGTTCGTAGCCGAGTACTCTATCCAGTTGAGCTACGGGCGCTTTGTTTTGATGAGGCGTATTATAGAGAGAATTAATTGAGAGTCAACTCTATCTTTAAGTTTTTTTACACGCTTCAACAAGTAAAAAGAAATGGCGGAGACGGAGGGATTCGAACCCTCGATAGAGCTACAAACCCTATACTCCCTTAGCAGGGGAGCGCCTTCAGCCTCTCGGCCACGTCTCCGAATTTCTGCGCGTATAATACAGCGTTCGCAATCAGTTGTAAACGGTGATTTTGGTTTGATTTTGATTTTTTATAAGAGATGGCGTTAATAAGACTTGGTTAGCCACATTGATTCGTCAATGTCCTATTAAAATTTCTTTAGAATTTGATTAGAATTTGTTTAAAACTTTATTTAAATCCTACTGTAATTTGCCTTGGTGGCTTCTTCGAAGATAACTAATTTGAAGCGGATTTATTAATTGGGAATGATGCATCTAAATCTTTAGCGTCAATAAGCAGTTCTTGACGATGAATAGACACATGTTTTGGGGCATCAATCCCTACTCTTACCTGGCCACCTTTAACCGCAAGTATAGTCAGCTTGATATTGTCACCTATCATCAGGGACTCATTTTCTCGACGCGTTAAAACCAACATAGCTATGCCTTTGATTTAGAAATAATTCTAACCAAAGTATAAATCTAAGCGTGCTACGTGATAATTAGTAATTCTTATTTTTCAATTAAGAAATTGCTTATATCAAAAACGCCATCCAAATTAGTTAGACTCTTGTTTCAGCCACAAAAAAGCCTGCATATTGCAGGCTGATTTGGTAATTATTGAATTAATATGATTTGTCGGTTACTTAGTCGACTACTTATCCAGTTCAAAAGCATCATGCAGAGACTGCACCGCTAACTCAAGATTTGGCTCATCAATCACCACAGAAATTTTAATTTCAGTAGTACCAATCATTTGAATATTGATATTGTTATCTGCCAATGTTTTAAACATATTACTTGCGATACCTGCATGAGACTTCATGCCCACACCCACCATTGAGATTTTAACAATGGTGTCATCAGACAGAACTTCACGTGCTCCTAGTTGTGTAGAAATGCCTTCTAAGATATCCAGGGCAGCGTCCATATCATTGCGACTTACCGTAAAAGTAAAGTCGGTTGTACCATCAATGCCTTGGTTCTGAATAATCATATCGATTTCAATGTTAGCATCCGAAATTGGACCCAAAATCTGGAAAGCCACACCAGGCTTATCCGGAACACCCAAGATCATTAACTTTGCTTCATCTCGGCTAAATGCGATTCCAGAAATGAGCGGCTTTTCCATATTATTATCCCCAAAATTATCTTCAGACGTAATCAGAGTTCCGCCCCCTGCTTGCATGGAGGAAAGAACTCTTAGTGGTACATTATATTTACTGGCAAACTCTACTGAACGAATCTGTAGAACCTTAGCGCCAAGACTTGCCAACTCAAGCATTTCATCATAAGTGACTTTATCTAAACGTTTAGCTTGTGGCACAACTCGTGGGTCAGTGGTATAAACCCCATCTACATCAGTGTAAATTTGACATTCATCTGCATTCAAAGCCGCAGCTAACGCAACCGCAGTGGTGTCCGAACCACCTCGACCTAAAGTTGTGATTTCACCTGACTCCATAGTGATACCTTGGAAACCAGCAACCACCACGACTTTACCGGCATCTAACTGCTCATGAATCTTACTGCCGTCAATATGCTCAATACGCGCTTTGGTATGCACATCATTAGTTTGAATTGGTACCTGCCACCCGGTATAGGAAATTGCCGCACAACCTTGTGCTTGCAACGCCATACTCAGTAACGCAATAGTAACCTGCTCACCCGTCGTTAGCAGAACATCCATTTCTCGTTTACTTGGACGATCCTGCATCTCTTTAGCTAGGGCAGTTAGGCGATTGGTTTCACCACTCATTGCTGAAACCGCAACCACAACCTTATGCCCTTCTTTCACTGTTTTAGCAACTTGCTTGGCTACATTCTGGATACGCTCGACATTTCCAACCGAGGTACCTCCAAATTTTTGAACAATTAACGCCATTTTTTTATTCTTTTACTTAAATGGTAAAAGTTACTTTTACCTAAATCATTTTAATTTTTAATAAAACAAGCACTGAAAATAAATATTTTTTGTTCTAGGCTAGGCGCTTGAGAAGCCGACGCGGAATGTACTAAAGTACATGAGCATTGGAATGTCGAAGAGCAACAACGCCTAGGGCAAAAAAGATTATTTTCAGGCTTGTTTTTCAACCCAAGCGACGACTGATGCTAAAGCTTCAGTTAATTTACTCGGATCTTTACCGCCTGCCATCGCCATATCTGGACGACCGCCGCCTTTACCACCAACTTGCTGAGCAACATGGTTCACCAATTCACCGGCTTTATAAGTCGCGGTAATTTCTTTGGAAACACCCGCAGCAACCGAAACCTTATCACCATCAACCGCAGCTAAGACAATCGCTGCTGGGGCTAATTTTGATTTCAGTTTATCCATGGTCTCACGTAAGGTATTTGCATCCGCACCTTCTAACTGAGCGGCTAGCACATTAACGTCGCCCACTTTGACTGCTTGATTGGCTAAATCATCACCTTGTGACGCCGCCATTTTTGACTGTAACTGTTTAAGCTGTTTCTCTTGCTCTTTAAAATCCGCAACTAATTGAGCTACTTTTGTCTCAACTTGCGCTTTATCTGATTTCACCGCAGTGGCAATATTCTCTAGCGCTTGTTCATTGGCATAGATATATTCCCAAGCACCGGTCCCGGTTACGGCTTCTATACGACGAACCCCAGAGGCAATCCCGGTTTCAGAAACTAACTTGAATGGCCCGATCTGCCCGGTAGAAGTTACGTGGGTTCCACCACAAAGCTCTACAGAGAATTCGCCCATATCAACAACACGAACAACATCACCGTATTTCTCACCAAATAATGCCATCGCACCCATTGCTTTAGCATCATCAATACTCATTTCATTGGTACCCACCACACTATTAAGCATGATGTTTTCATTAACCAGCTTTTCAATTTCCAATAATTGCTCTGGTTTGATTGGCTCAAAGTGTGAGAAGTCAAAACGCAAACGCTCAGCGTTCACTAAAGAACCTTTCTGCTGAACGTGGGTTCCCAAAACAGTTCTTAAAGC
>JAASTL010000115.1 GCA_021767305.1 Piscirickettsiaceae bacterium
CCAACGCTAATGCAGCTGGCTAATTCCTGTCCATAACGTTGCGGTTCACGGGTTGCCATCACCAACTCGACAATGTAGTCCTTAACCGACTGCGCCATATGAATATTCAATACCGCATCACGGGCGGCAAATAAATCGGCTTGGGTGAGCGGTGGAAAATCGATTTTATCATTGTGTGCACGAGCCTCTTTTTCCACTAAATCGAGAATTTTGTGCTCACTTTTAGCATCTGGGTAATCAACCTTAACATGCATCATAAAACGGTCAAGTTGTGCCTCTGGAAGCGGATAAGTGCCTTCTTGTTCTAGTGGGTTTTGCGTTGCCATAACCATAAAGAGTGGATCCATTGGTAGGCTTCGTTTACCAATACTGACTTGACCTTCCGCCATGGCTTCAAGCAAAGCGGCTTGAACTTTTGCCGGCGCTCGGTTGATCTCATCTGCCAGAATCAGGTTATGGAAAATTGGCCCAGACTGAAATTCAAAGGTACCGTTTTCAGGACGATAGATGTCGGTACCGGTAATATCAGAAGGCAGTAAATCAGGGGTAAATTGAATACGGTGAAAGCTCCCTTCCACCATTTCCGCCATAATCTTGATGGCTTTGGTTTTTGCTAGACCAGGAGGCCCTTCCACTAATAGGTGACCATCTGCAAGCAAACTGAGTAGCAGTCTTTCTGTGAGGTGAGGTTGTCCAATAATGTGTTGGTTAATTTTCTTAACCAGTGACTGAAATCGTTCCGATAGTTGACTCTTAGTTGATTCTGACACGGTTTTTCCTTCTGACTAAGTCTAGCTGCAAGAGAGTTTGTTTTTTGTGCTTGTCACACGTTTACCCCAAAAGGGTATTTATACCCTTATATCCTCATGGGTATTTATGTTTGGTAGGTATCAAGCACTCTTACAATTATTTTTAATGAATGAATTTTATTATACAAATTACGCAGCGTGGGAGTTTGTTAGGTGCTTTAAATAAAAACCCCTCATCTAATTGAGGGGTTGATTTGATTGAATATAATTTTTTGTAACTTGCTTGTAGTTAAATAAACATTACTGAGCGCCTTCAAGATCAATCAATTGATTCAAAAGTGCAACGACCTGTTCGCTCAATTTATCGACCTTATTGACGCCGGATTCTACCGTTTCATAGTCATCCAGATAGAAAGCATCCATAATCACTTTAATGGTTTGGTGCATTTCCATATGTCTTTCACCTAAGTCTTTCATGACGGGTAAATGCATTAGGCTTTGACCAGCTGAACTGTAATACCATTTACCTAAGGCACAAGCGGTGTAATCTGAAGCGCCTTCAGCAGTTACCCCAATGTCGGCACCATCAATGAATTTACGGATTTTGGCTTTCCAACCCAAGTGAGCATCTATCATCACTTTAAATTGTTTAGCTTGCTCAGAGCTTTCAATGATTTTGGATCGGCGTTCGGCAACTAAAGCAGGGGTTTCGGTTGAGAACGGAATATTACGCTGTTTAAAGGTATTAATGAGCTCATTGATTTTAAGCGGTTTTTTAACTAAGCCGTTCATACCGGAGGATTCAATGACATCAATATAATCTTCACAATGTCCGGTATAGGCGAGGATTGGTTTGTTATAGCCACGCGCTCTCAATTGCTTAGTGGCTTCGAGTCCATTCATCTCTGGCATTTCAATATCCATCAAAATGGCATCTGGTTTATAACGGTCGCACTGAGTCAGCGCATCACGCCCAGAAGAGGCTGCCTTGACCTCAAAGCCTATGCGTTTAAGTACCATGGTGGCGACTTTGATATTGGAAATATTGTCATCCACTACCAAGAATACTTGGGTGCGTTCTGCATCGTCTTCGTCAGCCTGAGCAAAATCATGACAGTCACCCAATTCAAAACTACCTACCAGTTTATCCATGTTCTCTGCAACATCACCCAGATAATCCGCTAATGAGGAGTTTTCCATGACTAAAGTTGAGTTGTGTTCGGCCGCTTTGGTAAGGCGCGTTACGGTTTCATTGACCTCATCAATTTGCTGCGCCTGTTCACGGGCGTTATTGGCAATGGCAGATATATTTTCCGACATATCGTGCACTTGCCCGATAATTGCTTGCAAAGACTCTCCCGTGGTTTGCACTTTTTCTGTACCCAAGGCGATTTTACTGGCGGTTTGGTCAATCAGGTTTTTAATGTCTTTCGCCGCATCGGCTGATTTTTGCGCTAAGCTGCGCACTTCACCCGCCACAACCGCAAAACCACGACCATGCTCACCGGCACGCGCAGCTTCCACTGCGGCGTTGAGTGCTAAGAGGTTGGTTTGGAAAGCAATACTGTCTATTAAGGTCACAATACCGGTAATACGTTGACTTACTTCATTAATCTCTTGCATGGCACTGATGGTTTCTTGCATGCTCTGATTACTAACTTCCACACCCGATTGCGTTTCGTGTGCCAGTTCATTAGATTTATTGGCTTGCTCAGCAGTGGCATTGACTTTATCGGTTAAGACACGCATGGCATTGGCAGCGGTATTGAGTTCTATACCTTGTGATTGAATGGAGCTGGAAAGCTCTTTATTACTTTTAGCAACATGTTCTGCCGACTGCTGTACATCATGCGCTTGGGTATTAACGCTGCAGAAAGAGGCACGTAAAGAATTAATCCCAGATTCAAGATTTTTCACCGTCCAAGCATATTGGCCTTGGTGTTGACCTTGTGCTTTTACTGTTAGGTCTTTGAGTGACAAACCACCAATCAAAATTGAGATATCTTTTAAAGTATTTTGTAACCCATTCATCAGATGGTTAATATCAACCGCCAATTCGCGGTAAAAACCATCCAAACCGGTTTCATTAACACGTGAGTGAAGTCGGCCTGCGGAGGCATCGGCAACCAGAGTTTTAATGCTTTCTTGTACATAAATCTCTTGGAAGATATCTTGCCATTCAATCACCATGCCTAGTGGCTTGTTTTGGGCATCAAAAATAGGCGTGATTTGCAGTTGCAGTTGAGCGCCGAAAAATTCAAATTTGAACAGTTCAGCTTTGGACATATCAATTAGGCTCTGCATGATATGTGGGTTTTTCTCAAACAGGCAGGCGACATTTTTGCCGAGTAGTTTTTCCAACACAAAATCGGGAATCTGCTTTTGAATTTCTGGTTCTAAAGTTTTGAGATAGCCTTTTAGAGATTCATTGAAGTAGGTAATGGTGCCAGTCTGATCGGAAAGCATTATGTAGGAATTAAGGTTATCCAACCCTGACTCCAAACGCGTGGCGCGTCGCATTCCGGTATTGATATCATTGCGTTGTGCCGCTAAACGAATTTGTAAGGTTTTAATACGGCGATTAATAACCCCTGAGGTATTAGCTCCATCGGTATTGATATAACCATTTAAATTATCATTAGCAATTTCATTCACTGCGGTAATGGCGTGTTTAATACGATTGAGATAATAGATGACATGGATGGTTGAGAGTAGCGTCAAAAAGATAACCGCATCACTCCATAATGCCGGTCTATAACCAGAAAAGTAGGCAAATACCTCCATACTCATTGCGGTCAGCACTGCTGGAATTAGCGTGACTAAAGGTGGCCAGTGCGCTAGCGGGTTCCAACGACGCCAAATACTATCTACTTCACCGTGACGTAGTTTTAGTTTACCGGCATCAATGGCAGCATAAGCTTGCTCAGCGGCGGCAATTTGTTCTGCGGTTGCCGGCGTTCGCACACTCAGATAACCCGATATCTCACCCTGTTCATCAAATTTAGGTGTGGCGTTGGCTTCTACCCAGTAATGATCTCCGTTTTTACGACGGTTTTTGACAATTTGACGCCAGGGCTTTCCGGCTTGGATGGTAGCCCAAAAATCGGCAAATACCGCCTCGGGAACGTCCGGATGGCGGAGGATATTGTGCGGTTCACCCATGACTTCATTGGGTTCGTAACCACTGGCTTCAATAAAAGCTTCATTGGCATAGGTGATATTGCCATGAAGGTCGGTATGAGACACCAACAGCATATCTTGCGGAAGTTTGTATTCTCTTTGAGTAACTGGCTGATTATTGCGCATAGGATTTAACCTGTTAAAAAATGCATATGTAGTTTTGTATAAAAAACGTTAGCAATTGCAATGCCATGACCTTTTGAATAAGCAGGTTGATTTATTATTGATAGATAAGTTAACGGAATTAAAATTCGTTTAAATCCAATTTGTTGAAGGTTTTATACGCCTTAATCACAAGATATAGTGATGCAAGGGCTTAGGGTTTATGTATGAGATTTTTAGATAAAAAATCTCTCTGTCAAAAATAAGACGGCACAAGACGGCTCTTTAGCCCTTAAAAGCAGTGTGGGCGTTTAATTTTTTAAGGGTTTAATGACATTGCTGGAGAGTTGCGCTTCTAGTTGATGTGAAAGTTCATCTAGTTTTGTCAATTCTTGTTGTGCCAGTTCGGTTTGTTCATTGAGCTTATACTCTATGGCTTTTTCGCCGTGCTGATGAATTTGAGCATGCAGCATATCTATTTCCCCTAGGCGCTGCGATTGTACAAAAATTTCTCTGGCATAATGGCTGTTCAACCATTTGGCAAAATTACATGAAGTTCTTGAAAAATCCATAGCGTTACTGTCTTTTTCATCAGTAAACACATCATGTAACTTATTCACCCACGCCATATGTGCCAATTTAGCCTTTAAGAGCTCTTTTTGGTGTTTACCAATTTCGGCAAAAGTTTGCCATTTTTCATCACAATGCCAATTTTGAATCCAGGTTTTGGTATCGGCCTCGGAAATGGGTTTGCTAATGGCATATCCCTGAATATGGTAAATGCCCAGCTTGATTAAGAGTTCCACATGATCATCGGTCTCTGCCCCTTCTGCGACCACGGATACATTAAAGGCTTCAGACATGGACTTAATGGCTTCGATAATACTGAAGCTAGAAGGTTCGTTAAAGATATTACGCACAAACTCTTGGTCAATTTTAACC
>JAASTL010000116.1 GCA_021767305.1 Piscirickettsiaceae bacterium
ACACGGATACGATGGTACATAAAACTATTGTTAGGTAGGGTATCGGTTTCCCAGGCAACTCTTAGTTCTCTGGCTACAGCTGGCTGTTTTTTTTGTAAATCAAGCCATGGTATTGGCCAAGTAGCAGAAGCATCCGAGTGTTTTAAGTAAACATTCATAATGCTAGATTCCTGCGAACCCACATAATTGGTTTTGGTTTTTTTTAAATTTAAACCTTGTGATTGAAGAAAATATTGCGGCATCATAGTCGCCGCCAGTGCGGTAGGCGCTGGATAGGCAATACGTTTACCACGCAATTGTGAAACCTGGCTAATGCCACTATCCCTTCTCACTAAAATCAACCCTTTAAACAATTTTTCAGAGCCAACTTGGTTAATGACTTCATAATTGTGATTCAAAGAATTCAGTGTCTGAAAGGGGTTAGGTAAACTAAAATCAAATTTTTCTTGTTCGATTTTAGCGTCATAACTTGCATAGTCTTTTGAAGCCTCAACGCGAATCTCAGCATTATCAATGCGTGCAGACAAGTAATCGGCTAGCGGGGCATAAACAGAAATTAATTTGGTGGGATTATGCAGCGGGTGCACCCCAAGAATATAGATATTTTTTTGCACTAACGGCGCATCAGCGACTTGAATTTGACTTGTCTGCTCGTCTCTTCCACAGCCTGAGAGCATTAAACCAAATAAGGTAATAGCACCAATAATTTTTACAATGCTCGCTTTTTTGATAAGCATGAATTGCGGGTTCCTGTAGGGCTATGAAAACCATGGTTAAGTAGTCGACTATGAACAGACTAAACAGCCTCTTAACTCAACTAATTTTCATTTATTTTTTCAACCTCCACAGCAAAGCAAAAAGCATACCTGATAGATTATGCCAAATACTAAATATCGCCCCTGGAAGAGCGCTAAGGGGACTATAGAATTTTAAGGCCAAAGCCACACTTAAACCGGAGTTCTGCATACCCACTTCAATAGCTACGGTGCGGGCAATCTTTGAATCATACCCTAGCCACCGGCTTAAGAAATAACCACTCAGTAAACCAATCAGGTTGTGCAGCATAACCGCGAATACAACCCAAACTGCCATATCGGCAATATTTGCATGGTTAAGTGCCACCACGATGGCAATAATAAAAGCAATCACAAACATGGCAAAGAGCGTAGTGAAAGGTTCTATTTTGAGGATGACTTCATCACACAGGAATTTGGCAAAGAGCATGCCGAGCAGAATTGGAATAACAATGACTTTTATAAGTACCGTAAACATCGATTCGACTGGCACCTCAATCGACTGACCAAGATAAACCCAACTTAAAAGCGGTAACATCAACACAGCCAATAAAGTGGAGACAATCGTCATGCTTACCGATAATGCCAAATCGCCCTTGGCTAGATAAGCAATCACGTTAGAAGCAGTTCCTCCGGCGGTAGCACCTACTAAAACCATACCAATTAAGAGCTCATCACTAAATGCAAAGCCCTTTGCGAGTAGCCATGCGGTCAAAGGCATAATGAAAAACTGCAGACCCACGCCAAGCAAAATTACTTTTGGTTGCTGAAGTGCCCTTCTAAAATCTTCGAGGCGAAGATTCAACCCCATCGCTAACATGACCAACATCAACAAGGGAATAATCCAGCTTTTATAGTCGATTAACGATGGCGGATAATAGAGTGCGATGGCAATGCCAATGAGAGCTAACAAAGGGAACAGAAAAAGCTGAAAAAGCATAATTTATCAATAGGTTATATTTTTATTAGTTTGAATTAGTCGACTAATTATAGTCACTTAAGGTGTAAAACTTACGCCATAATCAATGCTGAAACCAAGCCAATTAAACCACCAAACACACCACCCCAAACCACGAGCCAGCCAAGGTGGTTTTTAATCAACTCTTGAACCATCGATTTAACCATTTGTGGGGTTAATTCTTCTAAGCGGGAATTGATCATCTCCTCAACCTTGGCCTGTAAATCGGCCATCACATCAGGTTGATCCAACTCTTGTTGCAAAAGTTCATGAAAATGCTCTTGCTGCGTTAATTCAATGAGTGAACTCTGCATATTTTCAATAAAAGGTTCTTTAAGTGGCTTTAAAGTATCGGCACCACCAAACATGCTTAACATGCCACCAAAAGAGCTGTTCATAATCACTTCAACCAAGCGTTCATAAGCAGGTGATAAATCGACTTTTTCAATCACTGGCTTGAGTTCAAATTTCATATCTTGAGAATGGTTGGCAACGAATTTATCAATATTCTCTTGGCTAAAAAACTGTTCCATCATTAAGTTTTTAATGGCGTTTTTAAAATCTTCAAAACGATTGGGAATCACCCCTGAACCGACTAGGCCCGGTACTTTTTCAAACAGCATATGCACCGCCAGCCAGTTGGTAAGCGCTCCAGAAAGCGCAAATAAGCCAATCATCAACACCCAGTCATTGGCAAGGAAGTAGCCAAGCAAAAAGATGGATAGAGCCATAAGATTAGTCATTAAAGATTTGTTCATTTTAGTTAGCAAACTCATATTAGATAGATATTACCGATTCGGGAAAATTAATCGATTCATTCGGTGGCCGTTTTAATTGCCTGCAGGCACAGCTGATGATCATGTTTCTGCATAAATTGTTGAAGTTCTGCTAATGGCATTGGTTTGGAAATCCAATAACCTTGAATATAGTCGCACCCCATCGCATGAAGCTTGTTTGCTGTTGCTTGGGTTTCAACTCCCTCAGCGAGGGTTTTTAGCGAGAATACATTAGCTAACTGGATAATACCTTCTACAATCGCATCGTCGTTTTCATCTCCAGACATATCTGATATGAACGAACGATCGATTTTCAAGAGGTTGGCAGGCAGATTCTTTAAATAACCTAAAGAAGAGTAACCGGTCCCAAAATCATCAATGGCCACTTCTACGCCGAGTTGTTTGATTTTGTTCAACATTTCAGTGCTGTTGGTAGATTGATCCAATGCCGAGTTTTCAAGAATTTCAACCTGCAAATATTTTGGATCAAGCGTTGGGTTGTGTTTTAAATGCTGTTTAATCCGATTGTAGAAATGCTCACTGGCTAAACTTTGGGCGCTAATATTAATACTGATTTGATAAAACTTGGACGCTTGATGACAAGTCAGCAACTGCGCAACCGCATGGTTGAGTACATATTCATCCAATAACACCTCAGTTTCATCTTGCTGGATATAGGGCAAGAATGCATCCGGCATAATGACTTTGTCATCCTGAATCCATCTAATCAAGGCTTCAAAACCGCTTAACTTTCCGCTATGTAAGTCAACCTTAGGTTGGTAATAAAGCACCAGTTCTTCATTGATCATAGCTTTTTGAATGTCGGAAATAATTTGATGTTTTTCGTAAGCCTCGGAATCTTCGCGCATATTAAATAGTTGGTAACGATTGCGCCCTCTTACCTTGGCTTGATACATCGCTTGGTCGGCATGGCGAATCAAAGTATCCGCATCCGAAGCGTCTTCCGGATAAAGCGTAATACCTAAACTTCCGGTGAGCGGCTTTGCATCTTGGGTATTCACGGGTACCAACGCAATCTGTTCAAGGATTTTATCTGCCATCCTATGCACAGCATTAGGATCACGTACATTATTCAACAAAATAATAAACTCATCCCCTCCGAGTCTGGCCAGCGTATCTTCTGCTCTTAAAACATTTTTCAGCTGTCTACTCAAAGTAACCAACAATTGATCGCCCATCTCATGACCATAGTTGTCATTAAAGGGCTTAAAGTTATCCAAATCCAAAAAACAGACTGCCAGCGAGGCTTGATGACGATCGGCATCATGAATGGCAGCAGTGAGTCTATCGGCTAAGAGCGTACGGTTAGGTAATTGGGTAAGCGGATCATAATGCGCCAAGGTCTCGAGTTGCTGCTGATGCTCTTTTAAGTCAGAAATATCACTAAAAGCGGAGATGTAATAGCTGATTTCATCATGTTCATTTTTAATGGTGGAGATATTCGACTTAACCACATAAATTTCGCCAGACTTTTTACGATTCCAGAGTTCGCCAGACCAGTGGCCCTGTGTTTTGATGGCATGCCACATCTGCTGGTAAAAACTTTTATCTTGCTGATCTGATGATAAAAAGCTAGGATTTTTGCCAAAAGCCTCATCCTTACTGTAGCCGGTTATCTGGGTAAAGATTTCATTGACCTCAATAATCTGAGTATTCTCATTGCAAACGATAATACCGTCATGGGCATTTTCAAACACTTCACTTAACAGCCTGAGTCGGTTTTCAACAGTTTTCTGTTCAGTGACATCATGAATAATTGAGTACAAGCACTCCTTGTCATCAAACACGACCGGGCCGGAGAACACTTGTACATCCCGGATTTCACCATTTGCCAATCTATGGCGGAAATAAAACTGGGTACGGTTATCGGTTCTAGCCGCCTGCATCTCATTGTTAATTTCAGCTTTAGAGAGCACATTAATATCAGCAATATTCAACTGGATTAACTCTGCTTTAGAGTAACCATAAAAATCTACTGCGGCTTTATTGGCAGCGATAATCTGTCCGTTATTTGCATCCAATATCAACTCAACGGTTTTATTGGATTCAAAGAGTGCCCTAAAATTAGCTTCACTTTTGGCTAAGTTCTCAGAAAGTTTTTTCTGTTCGGTGACATCTCTTGCCATGCAGATCACACGTATTTCATTATTGTGCGTAGTTTGAAACGGCATATTCACCCACTGGCAAATAATCTCTTTACCACTTTTGGTGATATTTAAATTTTCAGAAAAGGTTAAATGGTTCGCTCCTTGAGCTGATAAAACGGTTTGCTGCACCTTCTCACTAA
Source organism: Piscirickettsiaceae bacterium (assembly GCA_021767305.1). The sequence continues at coordinate 4,837 of JAASTL010000116.1, forward strand.
TATCTGGCGAGACAATTTTATCGTACACATTCTGTTCTAGAATCTCCTCGGGCTGGTATTCAAAGGTTTTCTCTGCCCAGTGGTTCCAGTTTTTTACGCGCCCGCTACTATCCAACTCAATCAAACTCACG
>JAASTL010000117.1 GCA_021767305.1 Piscirickettsiaceae bacterium
AGTGCTTGAATTTTGGCAATGGGGCTTTCAAAAGTCATGGAAAAGAAGTGATTCCTTTGTTGGTCAGAGTCGGCTAAATAGCTTAAATACGATTGGATTGTATCACTGCTGTTTATTGAAACAAAAACCCGATTAACCTAAGTGGCTAATCGGGCTTTTATTTTACATTATCAACCTAGATAGTTAATAACGCGGTTTACTCTCTACAGAAAGGTTTAATGTTTGAGTTTAAACTTCTCAATAGAGTGCTGCATCTCTTCGGCAGAGTGGCGCATACTTTCGGTACTTGCAGTAGTTTCTTCAACTAAAGCGGCGTTTTGCTGGGTAGAGGAGTCAATTGAACCAATCGCTTTATTAATCTCTTCCACCCCAACAGCTTGTTCATTAGAGGAAGTTTCTACTTCATTAATGATGTGCGCCATCTCTTGTGTGGTTTGTGTGACCTGATCAAGCGACTCTCCCACTCGATCCACTTGTTCCACCCCAACCGAAATCGCTTCTGAAGTTGTTTCAATCAAGCTGCCAATCTGTTTGGTGGCATCGGCGGATTTACTTGCCAAATTACGAACTTCTCCGGCAACGACAGCAAATCCGCGTCCATGTTCACCTGCACGTGCTGCTTCAACTGCGGCGTTCAGTGCTAATAAGTTAGTCTGGAATGCGATGGAATCGATTAAACCAGTGATGTCTCTAATCTGGTTTGAGGCATTCTGGATATTGTGCATCGATTCTTTGGTGCTAGTCATGACTTTATTGGCTTGTTTCAAACGCTGTGACTGTTGTTGTGACAAGCTAGCTGCGGTTTTAGTGTTTTCCAAATTGCTGCGGATTTGCGAAGTGGTTTGTTCCATGGCGGCAGAGGTTTCTTCTAATGACGCGGCTTGTTCTTGAGTGCGATCATTTAAGCTTTGCGTTCCTTCAGCCACCGTATAGACATTCTCATTCACATCCAAAGCTGCCTGACGAATCTGGTTTAGAGTCTCTGAAAGACTTTCCATACTCTGGTTAATGGCACTTTGAGCCTGTGCTAAGGCAAATTCATATTCGCCATTAATGCTTTGGGTGAAGTCTCCTTGGGCAATACGTTCACTGGCATGCACAATCTCAGCAAACCCACTTTGTAACAGGTCTAAAGATTGGTTGATATTGGTTTGCAACTGTAAAACATCACCCTGCTGCATATTGGAAATGCGTTCATCCAAATTACTGCGCGCGGTCATGCTCATGACTTGGTTGATCTCTGCAAACACCTTATACAGGTCTTGCATGACTTCTTGGTTGGTATCCACAATACGACCATATTCACCCTTCAAGTCATGTGTAATGGTATGTTGGAAGTCCCCTTTTTGCATGTGTCCCATCACATCTTTTAGCGTATTAAAGGTCTCTTCTAAGGATTCACAGGTTTGGTTAATGCGGTTTTTAAGCATATCAAAATCAGATTGGAATGGCGTTCTAATGCGATAATCCAGCCGACCCGCTACCAGCTCTTCCATGGCGGCATTGGCCTCAGCGATAATGCATTGTGCAGAAGTGGATTGCTTGTTATAAGCCAATGCCATTAACCCCAATTCGTCTTTGTTGTAATGACGAATACGAGCAAAAAGATCGGTTTCTTCCACGGCCTTAAGCATAGTATTTTGCATGCCTTTGATGGGTTTAATTATGATGAACCAAAGCAGTAAGCTAATCATTACCAGCATAATAATTACAGTTAAGACAATGCCCTTAAAGGTATCAAAAGCAACCGCTACGTTTTTAGCAACGTAGGCATCTAAAGCTGCGCTGTTTTCAGTAAAGATGTGGTAACCCATAAGCTCATTAGCAGCATCGTAAATAGGTAGTGATACATGGAAATAGCTACCGTCATTTAAAAAGCCTTGTTTGAATAATCGGTTCAAATCAGCCTGTTTTAAAAGTGCAATTTGCTGCTGACTTTTCTCACTAGAAAACTGTTTATTATTTCCCACAACCCATTTGCCATCACCAGAAACGGGGGTGTTCTTAGCATTTTGTTGACGGAATTTACCTCCTTTTAAGGCATAGTCTACCGACATAGCGGCAAGGTAAAACTGATTCTCTTTTTCAAAGTCACGACGAATTGAACCCACACCTTGGATTAGCTCAATAAAGCCTTCAAAGCGTTCATTGTGGAACACTGGCACGATTGCTTTAAGGTTATAACCTGCTGAGGTCAACGCTTGCACCGTCATTGGTTTTTGTTCTTTAAGCATTTGTTGAACATAAGCACGTTGGCTTAAATCTGAACGCACCTGTTTACCTGCTGGTTTCCAACTTTTTAGGTAAGAAACGCCTTGTTCATTCACAAGGTGTAATTTGATATTGCTGAAGTTAGAGAATTTTCTGTAAACCTCACCAGCAGAAGATAACGTCACCAATAGCTCTAATGGATTTTCTTCAGCCGCAGCACGGGTAATGTTGTCAGGGAAAGAGACCCCTATGGCGTTGGTAATCCCTATTTCACGTTTTTTATCCATTTTGGCTTCAATCAGAGTTTGCACACTCTTGGCATGCTGGCCATAGGATTGGTTTTCTATAGAAACTTTTTGCGCTTCATAGAAAGCAAACGCCAATAAAATAACTAGGGCAGAAATAGCACTTAAAGAAATTAACGATTTTGTTAGCAAAGAAGCTCTTTGCCATCCTGTTTTTCTGAACAGGTTATGTTTGGCTTTGCTCACCCAGTTACCACTGGTAAATACGAGTTTGCCATTGCGAATATCATCATAAAGTTTCTCAAACTCACGAATTTTTTCAGGCTCTTCAACAATCGACTTAATTGAGGTGTAACCGGTATATTTTCCATCTTCAAAAATGGGTTGAATTGCCATGTGTGCCCAATAAAGCTCACCGTTTTTCTTTTTCTCTTTGATAGGAAATTGAATAGGGATGTTCTTCAACATCTGCTCACGAATGGTTTCCTGAATAACAGGGGGGAGGTCTGGCGCTCTTAAAATCGCCGTTTTTTGGCCAATAATCTCTTTATGGCTATAGCCGAGCCATTCAATGTAATCACGATTAATATAGATAATCGTACCGTCAGCGTTGACATTGGCCGCGAGTCTAATTTGATTAGGCATGCTTACTCCATTAACGTGTATTTCTATAAAAAACACGTTCAAAAAATAGGGTGATTCGATTTATGTCAGCCCTTAAGCAAGCGTTATGCCCGTTTTTTGAAATAATTTTGACGGTTGTCGATTAAGCGTGTTGATAATTGACTTTTTCGCCAATCCAACGCTGTTGCAGTTTGTTTACTGCAGGAGAGTTTTGTTCAACAAGGGTTTGTGCCCACTGTTGCGCGATCGGGATCCAGTTGGCATCGCGTTTAATGTCGGCAATTCTGAACTGTAAGCCTCCAGTTTGACGAGTCCCAAGAATTTCCCCCGGGCCTCGAATGCGCAGATCTTCTTCGGCAATTTTAAAGCCATCAGTGGTTTCTCGCATAATATTAAGGCGGGCTTTGCCAGTTTCGGAAAGCGGGGCTTGGTAGAGTAAAACACAGTGGCTTTGCAAATCTCCACGCCCCACACGGCCACGTAATTGATGCAGTTGGGCTAAGCCTAAACGCTCTGCATTTTCAATAATCATGAGACTGGCATTGGGCACATTGACGCCCACTTCAATAACGGTAGTGGCCACCAGTAAGTCTAAATCATGTTGTTTAAACGCATCCATGACCATGGCTTTTTGTTCACCTTTTAAACGTCCATGTACTAAGCCCACTTTTAAATCCGGCCAGCGCTCGGTAAATTGGTTGGCGGTAACTTCTGCCGCTTGGGCATGCAGCAGTTCGGATTCTTCAATGAGCGGACACACCCAATATGCCTGCACACCCTCTTTGCACTTGGCATAGAGATGCTCCATTACCTGTTCACGTTTTTCATTACTTAAAACGGCAGTTTCAATCGGTTTTCTGCCGGGCGGAAGTTCATCGATAACGGATAAATCCAAATCGCCATAAGCGCTCATCGCCAGTGTTCTTGGAATAGGGGTGGCGGTTAGGACTAATTGATGGGTATGCGTATCTTCAGAGGGGCTTGATTTTAATGTGTTATCTTGATTTTCAACTTGGCCTTTTTGTTTAAGTGCAAGACGTTGATGCACGCCAAAGCGGTGTTGTTCATCAATAATCACCAAATCGAGTTTTTTGAACACGACCGATTCTTGAAACAGCGCATGGGTGCCGATGACGACCTGTGCTTCACCACTTTCAATGCGCTGTTGTTGATAGCGGCGTTCTGCCGCTTTAAGCCGTCCATTAAGCCAGGCAACCTGAATTTCTAGAGGCTCAAGCCATTCCATAAAAGCATTGAGGTGTTGTTCAGCGAGGATTTCAGTGGGTGCCATGACCGCCACTTGAAAGCCGGCATCTGCAGCTTGAATCGCCGCTAGCGCCGCTATAACGGTTTTACCTGAGCCCACGTCTCCTTGCACTAAACGATGCATTGGGTGCGGTTGTTGCAAGTCATGCTGGATTTCATCTAAAACACGCTGTTGTGCACCAGTCAGACTAAAAGGCAGAGAGGCCAGAAGAGCATTAGCATTATGGCTAGCGGGGAGTGGCGGAGCGGCGAGTTTTTGCTCTTCTTGCCGGAGTAATTGCAGCCCGACTTGCTGAGAAATCATCTCTTCAACAATCAGTCTTTGCTGCGCTGGATGATTGAACTGTTTGATTTTATAAAGGTCATCTTCAGGCTGTGGTTCATGCAGGGTAATCAGCGCTTGATTTAATGGCGGTAGCTGCAGCTCATTAAGCAAGTCTGCTGGTAATAACTCTTCTAGAGGGTTCTGTTTAAGTAAAGTCACCGCTTGTTTGATTAACTTAACCAAAGAAGCTTGCCCCAACCCTTCAGTAGTAGGATAGGTTGGGGTTAAGGTTTCTTCAAGTTCGGGTTCTTGGCCGGCATTGAAAATCTGATAACTTGGATGAATG
>JAASTL010000118.1 GCA_021767305.1 Piscirickettsiaceae bacterium
AAGGGGCTGCGCCAGTTTTCACTCCACGGCGTTAGAATTCCTTATGTTATCTAGATAGCATTGCGTCATTCTGCCTTGTTGAGTAAAAACTGGCTTTGCCATAAATTAAACGCGTTATTCAGAGTCGACTACTTATCTAACCATTTCCGTATTAAAACCAAGGACTAAACTTATTAGTGCGCGGACTAATTGAGTTATAATACCGCCCATTCAATTTTAGTACTTAAGGAACTGGTCAAGATGCAATTATCTGAATTAACCGCAATCTCTCCTGTTGATGGTCGTTATGGCTCTCGTTTGGGCAATCTTAAAGAGATTTTTAGTGAGTTTGGTCTAATTAAAAACCGCGTAAAAGTTGAAGTATTTTGGTTACGTATGCTGGCCAATCATCCTGGTATTACTGAGGTTCCAGCCTTAAGTTCAGATGCCGAACAACACTTACTAAAACTCGTTGACGAGTTCACGCTAGAGATGGCAGAACGTGTTAAAGAGATTGAAAAAACCACCAACCATGATGTAAAAGCAGTTGAATACCTAATCAAAGAACATTTTGCTGACAATGCTGAATTAATGGCGGTAAGTGAATTTGTGCACTTTGCTTGTACTTCAGAAGACATCAATAACCTAGCTTATGCATTAATGCTAAAAGACGCGCGTGCTGACGTGATTATTCCTGCAATGGATGGTTTGATTGCCAAAGTCACTGAGATGGGTGAAGAGATGGCAGATATTCCAATGATGGCACGTACTCATGGTCAACCTGCTTCTCCAACCACAACGGGTAAAGAGTGGGCTAACGTGGCTTACCGTCTTCAGCGTCAAGCTAAACAGCTGATGAACGTTCAGATCATGGGTAAAATCAATGGCGCTACGGGTAACTACAATGCACACCTTGCCGCTTACCCTGATGTTAACTGGTATGAAATCTCTGAACAGTTCGTACAGAGCCTAGGTCTACTTTGGAACCCATACACCACCCAGATTGAACCGCATGACTATGTAGCAGAATACTTCCACGCCATGCAGCGTTTCAACACCATTTTGATCGACTTTGATCGCGATGTTTGGAGCTACATCTCTGTTGGTTTCTTCAAGCAAAAAACGGTTGCGGGTGAAATCGGTTCTTCTGCAATGCCTCACAAAGTAAACCCGATTGATTTTGAGAACTCTGAAGGTAACTTAGGTATTGCCAATGCTATCTTTGATCACCTTGGTCAAAAGCTTCCTATCTCACGCTGGCAGCGTGACTTAACGGACTCAACCGTTTTGCGTAACTTGGGTGTGGGTGTCGCACACACCATGATTTCTATTCAAGCCACCATGAAAGGTTTAGGTAAACTAGAAGTGAACGCTCAAGCGATGGCTGATGATCTAGATAGCAACTGGGAAGTGCTTGCGGAAGCGATTCAGACTGTTATGCGTCGTCACGGTTTTGAGAAACCATATGAAAAACTAAAAGACTTAACTCGTGGACAGCGTGTGAACAAAGAGATCATGCAAAACTTTGTTGACGGACTTGAAGGTTTGCCGGCGGAAGCGAAGGAGTACTTACGTAATCTAACGCCAGCAACTTACATTGGTAATGCGGCACAGCAAGCACAAAATATAGAGCTAGCAATCACCATGCTCAAAGCTCGCTGATTAAAGGATACATTGCCCCTAAGCACCGCAACTTCTTCGTTAGGAACGGTCACGTATAAATTATACGCTCCCTTATCCTAGCCTCGAATTTACGGCACTTAGAAACAATCTATCTCTTTATCAGATGTTTTTTAAAGTAGATTCCAGACCCACCTTTTCGAGCACTCTCAAGGTGGGTTTTTTATTTGAGAGAATATTATGATTCAGTTTCAAGATATTGATTTACAGACTTTTTTACGCGGCTACTGGCAGAAGAAGCCGTTGGTTATTCGCAATGCCTTGCCTGATTTTGAAACCCCGGTTTCGGCGGAGGAGCTGGCGGGGTTGTCTTTGGAAGAGGAAGTCGAAAGTCGAATTGTGATTCAGCATTCAGAAACCGATTACGAACTTAAACGTGGGCCTTTTACCGAAGAAGATTATAAGCAACTTCCTGAACAGGATTGGACACTACTTATTCAAGGTATGGATCGATTAGTTCCTGAAGTCACTGATGTTCTGAATGACTTTGATTTTCTGCCGCGCTGGCGTATTGACGACATTATGATTAGCTATGCCACTCAAGGTGGTAATGTCGGCCCCCATTTTGATCATTACGATGTATTTCTATTACAAGCGGCAGGGAAACGTCGTTGGACATTAACATCGCAAGATTGCAGTGAAGATAACTATATTCAAGGCGTCGATCTGCGTTTAATGAAAACTTTCAAAGTCGAGGAAGACACCATATTTGAAAAAGGTGACATTCTTTATATTCCACCCAAGTGGGGGCATCATGGCGTTGCATTGGATGATGAATGCATGACCTATTCGATTGGTTACCGAACTTATCGAGGTCAAGAACTTTGGGATAGTTTTGGTGACCATTTATCAGAGATGGGAGTTTTTAAAGATCTCTATTTAGACCCTCTCTGGCCAACTGATTTAAATCCGGGTGAAGTCAGCGCTGATGCCGCTAACCAAGCACAGCAACTATTACAAAAAGTCATGCAAAATCAAAACCTTATGCAAACTTGGTTTGGGCGTTTTGCCACCCAACTTGACCAAGAAGCTGCCCAACAACTCCCTGAACCACTTGATGAAGATGAAACACCCTCTCTGGATGATTTTATTGGAGCCTTACAAGTTGAGACAGGTTTAATTAAAGACCCTGTTTGCCGTTTTGCTTATAGTGATATTGATGGAGAAACCCTTCTTTATATCAATGGCGCTATTTGGAACAAATTTGGTGCTCAGGATCAATTTATTAAAACCTTAGCGAATCAATCATTTTTGACTCAAGAGGATATTGATTTAGCGCTGCAGTACTCTGGCAATATAGAACTCTTATTTGATCTATGGAAGTTGCAGTACCTAGTTTTTATTGAATAGTTTTTATTGTTAGTTTATCTTTCAAAATAAAGTCACACATACAAAAACAGCTCGGTCATGATGTTCATGCCGGGCTGTTATTACTTCTAGAAACGATAAAGTATCTAATTATTGAGCGCTTACAAAGTAAACACCTCAAAACCGTTATCTTTAACCAAGTCGGTCATGCCGGCACTGGTTAAAACGGCTGAAGAGTAATTCTCAGTTGATAGGTATTTATCTGCAATCTCTCGCAGCTCTTGGATTGTAGTTGAAATCACACCCTGACGATAAGCCAAACGCAACTCATAACTGCGCCCATAAAGCTGCTGGAAAAAGGCTTTTTTCATTTCACCGGCAGGTGAGCCCGGCTTATCCATTGCACTAATCACATTCAAAATAGCCTCATCCACTTTTGCTTGAGTCGCCTCTTCGCTATTCAACCACTCTTGCGCACGCTGGAAATCGGCAAAGGTTTCCATTAAACGTGGATCACGGTAGGAATAGAACACAAATGCATTGGCTTCAGCGTTATAAGTTGCTCCACCACCATAAGCACCACCCTTCTCACGCACGGCAGAGTGCAAGAAACCATTTCGTAAACAGGCACCGAGCACGGCTAACTTTGGCGCATCATCATGCTCAGCAGGCACTGCAGGAAATGCCATAGCACAGAAATTAACTTGGGTGCTGGTTACCCAAGCCTGTTTAACTGTCTGAGCAGCAAAATCAAGTTTAAATTGACTCGCTTGCGTCGCCTTTGATTTATCTGCCCAAGTGTTTTGCATTGCATTAAGAGCAGAATCAACTCCGCTTTCATCGGCAATCAGTAGAGCTTGTTTTGGTGCGCTCTTTAACTTAGCTTGAATGGCCGTTAATTTTTCACCAATACGCTCGATTTCCGTATCATCCGCTTTTAAAGCATCATGCATTTTTTTGATAGTTTGAATACCTTTAAAACCAGTACGTTCAAACTTCCACTGTGCCGCAGGACTCATAAATTGAGTGGCCGCCATCATTGCTTGTCCATGACCATTGCCGGTAATACCATGATCAATCGATGCTCGAATTTGTGAAATCAAATCATTTAAGCGCTGGGTTTCATCAAAGCGTGCTGAATTCAAAGTATCTTCAATCAAATCAGACATCGCTTGTTGATTTCTATCAAGTGCTTTAGAGCTAATCATAAAGTGGCTATGACAGCCTTTTGGTTCACCAATTTTAGAGTGAATATTGGAACGTGCCGAAATCCCTCCGGTCACTGCCGCCTGATAAGACTGAGTTTGTAAATAATCGCGCTCACCACTGCCTACTTCGGTCAGACAACTATTAAAAACTGGCATCAAGCTCTGTTCTTCAGTAGTTAATTGAGGGAGTTCCAAAATCACCTGCTCATAGGTTAAGCCATTGGTACCGCACTCATAGTAACTTACCGGCATATCGGCAATAGAAGTGGTTTTACCTGAATACTGCTTAATATCTGCAGGGATATCATCCTTAGTTACTTCCGGCAGAATTGATGGATCATCTTCTTGCGATTGACGTTCTTCTAAAGCGACCGCTAAATCAACAATCGCTTGCTTTTCAGCCTCACTTAATTGAGTCTGAATCTCTGCTAATTTGGCCTTTTCCGCTTTTTCTTTTTGTGCAGATAATTCTGTATCAGGCTTCATGGTTAAGCGCACACGATGCGGATTATCTAGCAGTAAGCTTTGCACTAAATTTGGAATAAAGTCAGCTGAACGAACCTCATCCTCGAGTTTTTTCAAAGCAGAGTCACTATCTAATAAGGCAATTGGATCACCTTCATGCAGCGCACCCGCTAGAGAGTGCAAAATCAGCTGCAGGCCATAAGGATAACTATCCCCACCCACTTCACGTTGTGATAATTCCAACTGGTGCAACATGGCTTCAACTTGAGATTGATCAACACCTTCTTCAACGACACGTTGCAATTCAT
>JAASTL010000119.1 GCA_021767305.1 Piscirickettsiaceae bacterium
GGTAGTCATAAGTATCGCGTTTCACTACGTCCATGGTGGTTGGGCCACCGTGACCAGGAATCACCAGTACATCTTTTGGCATGGCTTCCATAAAGGCTTCGAACGATTGAACCCAGTCAAAGGTGTTGGTGTAAGAGAAGAGTGCCAGCATACGATGGTTATAAGCTAAGTCACCCGGTAGAACAATATTACGTTGCGGTAAATAGACAACGGTTGAACCTGGTGTATGACCAGGGCCAAAATTCATGATTTCTACTTGTTCACCGCCGCCAACATCAATCACCAGTTTGTCATCAAAAGTAGTGAATTGATCTGAGACGTTGCGGGCTGACCCAGTAATATGATGGCCTACACGACTACCCCAGCTCTTTTTAATGAATTCAAATGCGTTATTGAAGTCACGATTGGCAACACTGTGTGAATATAGGTTTTTAACCCCTTGGTCAACCCAGTAGCTTGCTCCTAGATAAGCATGTCCTTGACTGTTTTCTACCGCAACCCATTTTACAGGCTTGTCGGTATGTTCTTTAATCACTCTATGAAATGCGGCGGCAACAGCAGTATTAGGTCCTGCATTAAATACAAACACTCCATCTTCAAATTCAATAAAAGTAAGATTGTTGTTTAGACCATAGTTTTCTGGGTTATGCCAGATTAAGCTACCTACAATGGTATAGACGCCATCAGCGACTTTGGTTGGCTGAGGTAAGGTGAGTTTGGGTCCAATATAACCGACAGAGCGCTCGGTTTTCTCTACATCTTTAGCGTAGGTTTCTACCGAGTGCGCCGACATATCGCCACCAAATTTTTTTAACTCTTGCGCGTAAGCTTCAAAACCTTCTACAAAAGTATCCTCTGCCATGACAGTATTGGAAGTAGTAAGCGAGAAAATTAGAGCGCTGAGTAATGTGGTCTTTTTCATAATAAATCCTCGTGTTAAGAAACCTGCTGTGCGGAGTGTTGGACACTGCCATCGACAGGTTTTGAAAAAAAGGTCTGTTTGATTAATTCAAGAGAGTAAGGTTTTTGGATGTTCCAAGGCATCAGTGACATAACACGTGCCAGGAAACAGTAGTTGCCGAGAACCATTGCCGTTGTCCCGATGATCTGTAAATAAAAAATAAAGAACAGAGGCGGGTACAAGGCAGCAACTAATAACAAAAGGTAAGCAATTCTGACTTGCACAGCAAAATTAGCGATTTGTTTTTTTAGTCCATAAAAATGTATCACCTGAATGATATTGAAATAGATTGCCCAGTAAAGTGCTGCTGGTTCTAATGTGACTCCGATAATCAATAATAGATCTGTTATCGCCCAATAAAACCAGATGAGATTGAATTTGATTGAAAACATCGTTTGTCCTCTTTTATTGTCTGGCGATGCTGCGCCAACTCACTTGGGTAATCTCATCAAGGTAAGTCGACAAAGGTTCATTCAGCATGCCATCAAGTCCCAGTTGAATCAGTCGCATGACACCGCCGAAGCTGCTGGCTGCGGCTACCATCAAGTCCATTTGCATAACCTCACCATTATCCATTCCTTGTTGCACTACATCTCGCAAAGTCAGAAAGGGTTGTGAAGAACAGATCGGCGCTAGGTTGGGCAAAAATTCTTTGTGACGTGCATTAAGAATAAATTGCATGGTATGCGGGTGCTGATCAGCGGTTTCTATCATCCATTTACAGAGCGCGTAAAAACGCTCCCAACTTGAATTGTGTTGTTGCAGAATAGCTTGCTGCTCGCTTTCTATCTGTTCGAGCAGGGCGCGCATAAGGGCGTTGGCAATGGCTTCTTTATCTTTAAAGGCGTGATAGATCGAGCCAGTACTGACACCTGAGTGTTGCACCAAATCAGGAATGGAGGTATTGAAATAGCCTTTTTCCACAAACAGAAAGAGCGCACTATTTAAAATCTTAGATTGCGTCTTGGATAAGCTGTTTGAGTGTAAAAAACTATTCATTGGCTGCATTGCTTTACATGATTGGAATGTTAATTCTAGAATATTGATTCTAGTGTTGCAACTAATGATTCAATTTAATAATGCAATTAAATAATGAATTGCCAGTTTAAGTTGTTGCTAGTTTGCTTTAAAAACTCTTATACCCAGCGTATAAAAGTGATAAAAAACCTTGATTTAATTGCAGTCTGAGTAAAACACGCTAAAATGAAACCAATTTTATTTAAGCCTCTATTTGAACTCTTCTATGCAACGAATTATTCGTACAATCAGCGCCTTTTTTGCTCGCTCCAAAGCAATTCCTTCACCCGCAATGCGTAATGCCGATCCTATTATTATCGACCGTAAAAAACATAATATTTCCCGCAAGCAAATTGATAAGGCGGCACTTGATGTCCTATATGGTCTTAAAAGAGCCGGATATGAGAGTTATTTAGTCGGTGGTGGCGTTAGAGATTTACTACTCGGGCTTGAACCTAAAGATTTTGATATCGTCACCAATGCGGAACCTGATCAAATTAAATCCGTATTTAGAAATAAATGTCGTTTGATTGGTCGACGTTTTCGTTTAGCTCATGTACGTTTTGGGCGCATGATTATTGAGGTAGCGACCTTTCGTGGGCAAGGCGATGGTGGCGGGCGCAAAGACAACCGTAAAGACCGTTTTGGACGCAATGGCAAAGCATCTGGCCCAGCGCGCGAACTTGATGATAGTGGACGACTGCTGCGTGACAATGTTTACGGCACAATCGACGAAGATGTCTGGCGTCGCGATTTCACCGTTAATGCACTCTATTACAATATCCGCGATTTCTCGATTATAGATTATGCCGGTGGTTTAAAAGATATCAAAAAAGGTCAAATTCGCCTGATTGGGGATCCGGAAACTCGCTACCGTGAAGATCCGGTCCGCCTTATTAGAGCGATTCGATTTGCTGCCAAACTCGGTTTTAAAATTGAAAAACGTACCGAAAAACCGATCATTAAATTAGCGCCTTTATTACAAGACGTATCTAATGCACGCATGTTTGAAGAAGTTCTTAAATTGTTCCATAGCGGGCAAGGGCAAGATATTTTTGAGAAGTTGCGCCACTATCGTTTATTTGAACATTTGTTCCCGATGACTGATGACATTCTGGCGCAAGAGTCGGAACATTTTCCGCGTATGTTGGTGATTGAAGCTTTAAAGAGTACCGATAGCCGTATTCAGGGTGGCAAAAGTGTTAACCCAGCCTTTTTGTTCGCCGCCATGTTGTGGGAACCCATGTTACAGCGTAAACAGTTTTTCTTGGATGAAGGTTTTGCCCACCAAGATGCGCTCTATGCTGCCGCCAACGATGTTATTGATCAACAGGTTCAGCGTACCGCGATTCCTAAACGGTTTACTGCGCAAATTCGTGATATCTGGAATTTACAATATCGTCTGCCAAAACGTTATGGTGATCGTGCGCAGAAATTACGCGAACATCCACGTTTTAGAGCGGCTTATGACTTTTTAGGCGTTCGAGTAGCGGCAGGTGAAGACGATATGGCAGAAATTTTTGACTGGTGGACGGAATATCAGACCAAAAATGCAGTTGAACAAGTGGCTTTTGCGAATGAAGTTGAGAAGCCATTCAAGAAACGCCGCCGTAAAAGACGTAATCGCAATTTCTACCGCAAGCGTGGCCAAGAAGTTGGCAGCCAAGATTAATCTTTACGCTGTTTGATTATGCATCAAGTTTATATTGGTCTTGGGAGCAATCTCAATCATCCTGTTGAGCAGATTAAAATTGCACTACAAAGCATTAACTCCTTAAATGGCGTTGAACTCATCAAACAATCCTCAATCTATACATCTAAGCCACAAGGTCCTCAAGATCAACCGGACTTTGCGAATGCGGTTTGTAAAATTCAAACGGTTTTAACTCCGCAAGATTTACTTTCTAATTTGCAGCAGATTGAAGCGCAGCAAGGGCGAGTGAAATTGAGACACTGGGGGGAGCGCTTAATTGATTTGGACATTCTTTTGTTCGACGATTTAAGTGTGCAAACAGATAATTTGACGATTCCGCATGCTCAAATGCATCTCAGAGATTTTGTTTTGGTGCCGCTTGAGGAGATTGCCGGTAACATCACCCTGCCTGGATTAGGCAGTTTGCAAACGCTGTTAAGCCAACTTGAAGAGAGCTTTTTAATTAGAGTTTGAACCTGTTTCAGAGACGTAATTCAATTCATTTAAAGCTATAATAATGGGTTATTACCTTGGCTTTATTACCCTGGGTTTATTACCTGCAAGATGATTAAGGAAGAAACATGGCTGTTACCTTAGCAAAACTAAAATCAATGCATCAAACAGAGGAAAAAATTGCCTGTTTGACCGCTTATGATGCCAGTATGGCGCACTGGGTTTCTACTGCAGGAGCCGAGGTGATTTTAGTAGGTGATTCTTTAGGTATGGTGATTCAAGGGCATAAAACTACCTTGCCTGTGACTTTAGATGAAATGGTATATCACACGCAAATGGTTCAGCGTGGTAACACCTCAGCATGGTGTATTGCTGATTTACCTTTTATGTCGGATAGCTCGTTGCAAAACACGCTTGATAGTGCTGCTCGCTTAATGAAAGAAGGGGGCGCCAATATGGTTAAGCTGGAAGGTGGAGAGCGTGTCTTACCATCCGTACAAGCGCTTTCTCAGTTGGGTATTCCGGTTTGTGGGCATTTAGGATTGTTGCCTCAATCGGTGGAAAATATGGCTATAAAGTCGCAGGCAAAGATGAACGTTCGGCAGAAAAACTTATGCAAGATGCCAAAGCACTGGAAGCTGTGGGTGCGGATATGTTAGTACTGGAATGTGTACCGGCAGAGCTGGCTTGTTTAATCACTAAGACATTGTCTATTCCGGTCATTGGGATTGGTTCAGGTGCTGGAACCAGTGGTCAAGTGTTAGTGCTAAACGATATGTTAGGTATTACCGTAGGTAAAACGCCAAAATTCAGTAAGA
>JAASTL010000120.1 GCA_021767305.1 Piscirickettsiaceae bacterium
GCCGGTGGTGCAGCACATCTTCCAGGTATGGTGGCCGCGAAAACGGTTGTGCCAGTTTTAGGTGTGCCGGTAAAGTCACGCGCCCTTAATGGTCAAGACTCATTGTTGTCGATTGTACAGATGCCGGGCGGCGTACCTGTAGGAACCCTAGCCATTGGTGATGCGGGTGCAAAAAATGCCGGTATTTTAGCGGCACAAATTGTAGGTAACCAAGATGCTGCGATTAGAGCCGCAGTAAATGAATTCCGCGCAACACAGACCAAAACGGTGTTAGAAAACCCAGACCCACGCGCAGAATAAAAGTAGACGAAATATACAAGTCGACAAAATAGACAGTTTTTCAATTATTAAAACCGCAGTCCAGTCCGTTTGTTAAAATGGCCGATTGCGGTTTTTTGCTTTTAGTCACACTATCTTAAACTTAGAAACATAAATTTAGACGGCAAAATTAAAACGATCACTTGAGAGAATGAATGACCCCTATCAGTAAACGAGTTGGAGTTTTAGGTGCAGGCCAATTGGGTCGCATGTTGGCAATTGCCGGTTATCCGTTAGGGCAGAAGTTTGGTTTTTACGGCATGAGTGATGATGAACCCTCGGCGCTTTTAGGTCACATGTACAAACAAAACGATGATGTTGATTCTCTCGCTAAATTGGTCGAATTTGCCGATGTAATTACTTACGAAAGTGAAAACACCTCTATTGATCAGGTGCGAGAAATTGCCAAAACCACGCCAGTCTATCCAGCTGAAAAATCACTCTACACTGCTCAGCATCGTGGTCGCGAAAAAGCGCTGTTTGATGAACTTTGGATTCCATGTGCGCCATATGAAGTTATTGACTCTCTGGAAAGCCTGCAACAGGCGGCGGATGTTATCGGTTTTCCGGCTATCTTAAAAACCACTACTGAGGGTTACGATGGCAAAGGTCAGTTTGTGATTAAAGATGACTCGCAAATCGAACAGGCTTGGAATGAGATTGGTGGTCGTGAATTGATTTTGGAAGGTTTTGTGGACTTTCAACGCGAACTGTCGATTGTGGCAGTGCGTAATGCTAATAATGAGCATGTCTATTACCCATTGGTACAGAATGTTCATCACAAAGGCATTCTGCGTTACACCATTGCGCCAGCCCAAGAAGTTTCGGAGGAGATTCAAAAGCAAGCCGAAACTTATATGGAAAAACTGCTTGATGCTTTAGATCATGTGGGTGTGTTGACTTTGGAATTGTTCGAAACCGCAACCGGTTTGGTGGCTAACGAAATGGCACCACGCGTGCACAACTCTGGGCATTGGACAATTGAAGGTGCTAAAACCAGTCAGTTTGAGAACCATGTTCGTGCGATTTGTGGTCTACCGTTGGGCGACACTTCACCGCGCCAACCGATAGCCGCCATGCTCAATATTATTGGTGAAACCGGGCCGGTAGAGAAGGTGTTAGAAATGCCGGATGCTAGTCTGCACCTTTATGATAAAGCGGAGCGTGAAGGGCGTAAATTGGGGCATATTAATTTGGTGGCAGAAAGCCAAGATGAGCTGTATGAGAAAATCAAACAGCTCAATATGTTCTTGCCAAAAGTCTAAATAAACTCTCTGCCTAACTCTCTGCCAGACTCACTATTTTAATATTAAGTCGAAAATTTAGGCGTTACTGGCAGAACCTCTATAAGCCAGTAACTGTCCCATTGTATTGGTCACATCTGAAGGGAGTAAGCTGTTTTGTCCATGTTGTTGCGCATGAATATCTGCGGCATGGGCATGTAAGCTGACGCCTAAGTTTGCCGCATCCCATAAGGATAATCCTTGTGCTAAAAACGCACTAATGGCACCGGTCAAGACATCTCCCATTCCGCCCACTGCCATACCGGGATTGCCTGCCAAACAAATCTGTATTCTGTTGCCGTTATAGATTAAGGTGCCATTGCCTTTTAAAACAATCACCCCACC
This sequence comes from Piscirickettsiaceae bacterium, assembly GCA_021767305.1. Next base: position 1,947 of record JAASTL010000120.1, read on the forward strand.
AAACTTTTCATGTAACTGTTTAATTGCCTTGATTCGATCTGCTTGCACCTCAGTATTGGTTATGCCTAACAGTTGGGCGGCTTCACCGGGGTGTGGAGTCAGAACCCAGTTATGTTTATGGGTCGAGCTTGAACTGTTTAACCATTGTTGTAAAAGCCTAAGCGCATCGGCATCAATCACACCCGCAATATTTAATTCAGCAACACGGTGTAAAGTGTCATTGAATAAAGCTTCTCCCCAACTGTTTTGTCCAAGTCCGGGACCAATTGCATAGGCTTTGGCATTTACAAGTTGAGTGCTAAGTTGTGTTTCTGGGTAACACATGAGCTCTGGAACAGCTTGGGTAATGGCAATGGCATGTTCGGCATGACTGATTACTTTGCTAAGCCCACTACCGCATTTTAAACTCGCCATGCCTGCCAGTTGAATAGCGCCCATCATGGTCAAGTCGCCACCTATTAGACAATTTGTTCCGGCCTTGCCTTTATGAAAGTCGGAGGTGCGCTCAGGCAATTTATTGAGCCAATATTTAAGAGGTTGGTTTTCGGCGAGAGCAGGGTGGGCTTGGTAAATCTCTTTCGCTAAAAACAAGCGGCTAAAAGAGACTTGACCACTAAAGCTTTCACCTTCAGCCATGTGGTGCCCAAGTTTTCGGGTGATAAAGGTGCAAGTGTGGGTTGCTCTAATCGCTGTTCCCAGAACCGCGCCGGTATTGGCGTTAATGCCACTCGGAATATCCAACGCCATTACTTTTTTGTTAGCTTGATTAATCGCTTCGATTGCTTCGGCAAACTCACCTTGAATAGCTTTGCTCAGTCCGGTGCCAAAAATCGCATCGACGATAAAGTCAGCGTTCTCGATTAATTTAGGGTTAAAGCTTTGCAGCTCTAATCCCGCCTGCTCCATTTCCTGCAACGCAATCAATGCATCACCTTTTATGTGGTGACGTTCACCAAGCAGTGAAACCGTGGTTTTGTAACCATTGATAGCAGCATATTGGGCTAGAACAAAACCATCTCCGCCATTATTACCCGGACCGCAGACAATGTGGATATGTTGATGGGAGTGAATTTGATTAGGTGCGTTGGAAAGCAGTTTATCTTGCATCGTTTGCCATGCAAACCATGCCGCGCGTTTCATCAATAGAATGCCTGGAATGCCATGGTTGTCGATGGCATCATGGTCAATCGCTTGGGAGGTTTGTGCGCTGTAGAAATTCATGGTTTTTACTCTATCACACAAGAATTTAACCGGGTATCAAAAGTGATCTAGTCTATTGAATAAAGCTATTTTTAGATAAATATGTAAATCAGTAGAGCACCTAATGCAAAACGGTACAGTGCAAAAGGTGCCATGCCGATTTTATTAATCCATTTCAAAAATAGCGCAATGACAATATAAGCACTGATAAAAGATAGTACAGCGCCGCCGATCAGAGCATCCCATTGCACGGGGTTGGTACTTTCGATTAGGTCTTTTAATTTAAGTAGCCCAGCACCGAGAATGATGGGAATGGATAGTAAGAAGGAAAAACGTGCTGCAGCTTGCGGGGTGAGCCCAATCATAAGCGCTGCAGTAATGGTGATTCCAGAACGCGAGGTTCCTGGAATGAGTGCAATGGCTTGAGCAAAACCAATAATCATGATGTCTTTAAAACTCAGGCTATACTCATCACGTACTTTCTGGCCTTTGATATCTGACCACCAAAGCAGTACACCGAAACCAATGGTGGTCGCTGCAATAATCAACGGGTTCCTTAAGGTATCCTCTAAGTCATTATTTAGAAATAGGCCAAATGCTACGGCTGGAATGGTGGCAAAAATCACCCACCAAGCCAAGCGGCTATTGGATGTAGGCTGTCGAGTCACAATAGAGTTAGACCAATCACGAGTCATGAGCCAGATGTCATTGCGAAAATAAATCACCACTGCCGCTAAGGTTCCGACATGCACCGCCACATCAAATGCCAAGCCTTGGTCTTGCCAGCCAAACAGTTGCGGCATAAGTATTAAATGCCCTGAGCTGGAAATGGGAAGGAATTCAGTTAGTCCTTGAATGAGGGCTAACAATGCAATTTGTATCCAGTCTAGAGTCGGTTCCATAATTTATCTTTTAGTTAATTGGGGCAGAGTAGTTAGGTTTAAAGTTGATGCCTTAAATCTCGAATCTTAAAGCCAATAAGCGCTTCAGATATATCTTTAGTCAAGGCAATGACTTTAAAGGTTTCGCCCATCTCATCCGGCAAGGTTAAGGTTTTTATTTGTTGCGCTGTGCGGACTTGTTCGCCAATATCGGCATTGTGATCAACTGACATTTCTAATAAACCGCTGGCCATTAAAAAATGCGCTTGGGTGGTGTAGCCTGCTACTTTAAAACCGGCATCATAAGCATCTTCTGCAATGGCGGTAAAATCAATATGAGCAGTGATATCTTGTAGACCCGGATAGAAAAACGGATTGCCATGAGCTCGGTGCTGGTAGTGACAGCGAAGGGTGCCCATGACACGTGCGGGTTGATAGAACTCATGCCGACTGTAGCCATAATCTATTAATAACACCATGCCCGCGCTCAAAATGTCCGCCAAGCTTTTGAGCCAAGGTTTGGTATTAAGATTAATTTCGGTTTCATAACCTAACTCAGAGACTTCGCCAATATGCTTAATTAAACGATTGGTGAAGGTACGCAAACGGTTTTCGGTAATGTTTTGGTAATCCCATTGAAATGTTTGCTTCTCTTCATTGAATGCAACAAATCCTTGCAAGGCACGATCAGGTTCGATACGAATACGTTCAAATGGCAGGGCATCTAAAACTTCATTGGCGAGAATGACGGCAGATATTGGTGTTTTAGGTAAGCTTTCTAGCCACACGATTTTGGCAAACAGTTCCGGTGGCAGAGCGCTTTGCAAATTTTCCTTTTGGCGCTGTTTAAGGTCGGTACTGATTTCTAAAATAAAGTAACGATGTATCTCTTGCCCCATCGCCTGCAGCTCAAGC
>JAASTL010000121.1 GCA_021767305.1 Piscirickettsiaceae bacterium
TCGGTATGCATAATAAGCTACGGCAATACCATTAAAATCATTCATTACGGATTTTACTTTTGAGTTCTCCAATAATTCTTTAACTTGCAGTACGCTGGCTAGAATAATTCCAATTATAAATATAACAATCGCAAGCTCCACTAAAGTGAATCCTTGGCTTTTGTGTAGATGTTTATTTTGAGTAATGATCATTGAAATTTCTTCAGATTACATTTTATATACGTTTTAAAAATTACTTCTCAAGTAGCAATCTTGCCTCTTTAGCATAATCCAGATATTTGGGTGACATATTCTTAGTTGAAGATAAGTTATCAAACCAAAAAAGATACTGTTTTAGGTCATAAAAATTTTGCTGCTTTTTAGCCATTAAGAACATATTTTCCATATTGCGCAAGACTGTTTCATCCATTAAGTTCCACTTGGATGCGTAATAAAAATACCCTTGTTGCTCCATTTCAGGGTAAGTCTTATAAAGAAACATTCTATTTTTAAAATAATACGTTTCAAAAACACTCATCAGTGCGGCATAGCTAATAACACTTACCCAAATTAAAGCTAGAAAAAAACCAAACACTGAAACCATCCTAACTCCAGGCTGAATTTTTAAATACATTGTTCTATAGGAAGTTTTGATTGAAAAAGCTAAAAAGATAAGCAACAAAAAATAATGGGTAGCTGACAATATTAATGGGTATGAAACCATGGTTTGTAAAACCAGTGGAAAACTCAAACCACTATAAAGTAAAAACTTATTGATGCCTTGTTGCCACCAATTTCTTAAAATGAATAAGGCACCTAAAATAATAGGTAAACAACCAACAAAACCAATCTGAATTAACCAAAAGAGTAATTCATTATGAGGGTGCGTAAATCTTGAAATATCGTAATTTACGATTCTGCTATCCATAAACAGCCCATTGGAAATAACATGTTCTTGCAATGCTACCGTATAGTTGCCTATGCCCACTCCAAACCAAAAGTTCTGCAAAAATATAGCTAGACCTGACTCATAAAGAAATAAGCGACGATCTGCGCCATCCACTACTTTAATTATTTTATTGGTAACACCACTTGTAAAATCAGCTGGAAAATTCAATGCCAATAGTGCTGCTACGCTTACCGTTACTAAAATTAAAATAAATCTGAACTTACCTTGTTTAATTAATGAGGTTTGAGAAAGAAAAATTAATACCGAACCAATTAAGAACCCGAACATGCCTGCCCGTGATCCAGAGGTAAATATGACAAATGAACCAAGGAACAACAAAACCCAAAGAATTAACTTAGCGTACCAATTAAGACTTGAATAATATTTATTTAAAATTAGCCAAATACTGACTACCTGAGCAAAGGCTAGAAAACTAGCAAGCATATTTCTCTGTTGCAATGAACCCAAGTAGCCATCATTAAATTTAAATGGAAAATACCCCGTCCACCAATACAAGACCGCAAAACTATCAAAACGTTGAACGAGCGAAATAACGACTTGTAACAGACCCAGCAAAACAATGCAGTAAAAAAACCAAAACCAATGCTTATGCTCCCATTCATATTGAATAACAGATAGCAAAAATAAAAGACCAATCAAAATTGCATAAAAAAAATATTCAGTGACTTGCCATGACGAATTCGCAAAAGAAAGTAAATAAAAAACAGCAACAAAAGTAGTTGGAATAATTAATAGGCTAGATATTCTAAAGCTTGCAAGCTGAATAGCTCTGAAAATAGTAAAAAGAATAAAAGAAACCATACCTGCATAAACTGCAATATTGTATGGCGTAACAATACCAGCCTGACTGCCGGCATTTGGAATTGACGTTAGGCTAAGGAAAAACCCAATAATGAGTAGAGTTAATCCGATTTTCTGATAAATGGGCATAAAAAACCACAAAAAAACCCGCAAATAAGCGGGTTTTAATTAAGCAAGCTTATATAGAATTAAAGCTCTTTACAAAGACCAATATTTCCTTCATCAGCATAGTCAGCTTTAGTATCATCCTCCACTGGATCAGCATTAGTAACACCACGGTAAGTACCAGAATCTACGGTACCATCGTCCGACTTAGTATCAATATTTTGAGCAACATCATTTGGTACATTCCCAGCACAGATATAAGCTTTACCATCTTTAAGAGTTGTTCCACCACCGACTTCTACGAAGAATGAACCATCATAACCATGAATAGGACCTGGTGATGCTGAAGATGTTCCTAGATCTCCAGAGATAAAACCTTCTTGTTTAAGTGCGAACCAGAAAGCATTATCGTTACTTGTATCAGGGAAAGACGATGTTCTATCTTTATATGCATAATAAGCAGCTGTCACATTATCAAACTCAGAGTTTAAGCTTTTAACTTTAGCGTTTTCAATCAACTCTTGACCTTTAAGCACACCACCTAGTAGTAAACCAATGATTACTAATACGATAGCGATTTCAACTAATGTAAAACCTTTTTGGTTTTGAAGTTTTTTCATTTCCATGAGTATCTTCCTTTTTATTTTGAATTAAACACGTTCTGTGTGATTTACATATTACCGAGGCTAGAAATAAAAAAAAGAGTAAATTTTTTTTACAACTTAATTTTTTCAGTCAGCTTTTAAAAAAATAATTGTTAGCAGTTAATTTTCGGTTAATTCTCAATTAATTTGCTTTTAACTCAATAGGCAAATTTATTTCAAAGCCAGTAAAGCTTTTTTCTTTATCCTGAAAGAAGTGCACGTGCCCATCTACTTGTTTTAGCAATTCACGCGCCAAAAAAAGGCCTAAACCCATGCCGCTTTCACTGGTGCTCCAAAAAGGTTCAAACATGCGTTCCACTTGAAAATCGGCATCGGTTTCTTGCTGACTTTGAATGAGGATATTGATTTGATTTTCTTCATAACTACTTATCTTAATAAAAATCTGTCCTTTACTGACTTCATGATCACGGTAGTTACCTAAGATATTTTTAAACACTTCTGCCAAAATTTGGCGTGGTAGTGAGGTTTTTGCACTGCCTTCAATATTGACATCTAAATCGTACATTCTGACAATTTCACTCAATAACAGCTCTACCTCTATTAATTGATTCTCAAACAACTCAGACAAAGGTTGCTGCATTTGGTTGACGGTTTTGCGTGCTCGTTTTGCCATGACGGGCAAGGTCTGTTGAATTCGTTCTATGAGTTTTTCTTTTTGCTCGGAGGTATTGACCGTTTTAACTTGCTCGGCCAACAGTTGAATAAACTGAGCAATATTTTTGATTTCATGCTGTACAAACAGCTGGTAACGCTCTAAACGTTTTTGTGAGGTAAGAATTTCAGACTGCTTGAGAATAATGTCTTGCTCAAGAATTTGTACAAAGGTTTGCACCACCACTTGAGCGACGCTATCAGTTTGTTCGGCCTCTCTATCCATAGACAGAACCATCTCAAAACGCATATCATCCACACCAACACTAAGGCTTTGCTTCTGTTTTGCGGTTTGACTGATATTACCTTTGACTATTTGCTTGTGCTCACCAAACCAAATAATGGTGGCGTTTAATGAAATCACCCCTACATTTTGTAACTCTGGCCAGCTGGCTTGAAAAAAATCCAAGGCATCACGATGCACCTCATCATTGATTCGGTATAGAGAAGAGATGGCACGGCTGAGCTGTTTGGATTGGTGGCGAAAATAGAAGACAGCAAAGATAAAGGTAAACCCAATAAAGATTAACGCAAGCCAACCCCATTCGGTAAGCGCATCTTTAAGGGTTAATAAAAACGATAAGTCAGACATTAAAAATTAGACTCTTGAATATATGGCTTGAATATATTGCACTTGAGATTTATGGCTCTTGGCGTTCAATAGCGTATTTTTTGATAAGGTAATAGACATTTTCGCGCTTTAAACCTAATCTGCGAGCGGTTTCATGTACATTAAAGCGGGTATCGCTCAAGACTCGTCTAACCAGCTTTTCTTCTGCATTGTTACGAATACTTTTAACACCCGAACCCAATGTCGCTTCAACTTGAACTTTATGCACGCCTTCACTTTCAGCCAGCTTTTTCTCTTGCTGATAAAACAGAAATGCACGCTTGACTGAGTTAAGTAACTGCTCTGAAGAAACCGGTTTTTCTAAGAAATCAAAAGCACCGTGTTTAAGTGCTAAATAGGAGGTCGCATCAGCGTTTTGCCCTGTAAGCACAACAACTTTCATTTCAGGCCGATTATTGATTACCCAATCTAAAACCGCCAAACCTTCATCAGGCAGATGTTCGGCTGGTGGCATACCCATATCCAAAATCATGGTTTGAATTTCGGCTTGCTGCAGAGTTTGAATGGCTGAAGTTCTAGAGTCTGCTTCTAACACCTCATATTTTTCCGCTTCTAAAGAAAAACCCAGCATGCCACGCAATGCTGGGTCATCATCTACTAATAAGATTTGATTATTCATACAGTTTATTAAGGTTCATAGTAATTTCGATTTCCATTGCCATCGTCTGCAAAAATAACTAACTCAAAACCAGTAATAAACCCTTGCTGTTCTAATGTTAAATCGCTCCACTGATTAACATTTTCAAGCACCAAGGTGTCATTACCATCCCCACCGTTGATCTCACCAATTAAAGCTCCAGAACTAGGATCATCGGTATTCCCTAACCATAAAACATCATCGCCACTGCCCAAGTTTACTTGTGCACTTTGAGTTACTACAGTTGTAGTTGTAACCGTTTCTCTCACCCTTGTCCAAGAATTCCAGGTTTGTACATATTCAAGTTCTGTAGTCGTGGTGACTGTGGTAACCGAAGAACCACTGGTAGTTTGAGTGACTGACTCAACAACCCCCTGTTCAGGAGGTGATCGTGTCCAATTAGTACTCGAGGTAGTATCCGTATCATTAGAAACTTCTGAACCAGAATAACTGTCTTGAATCCAAGCTTCATCATCACCATCACCCGCAA
>JAASTL010000122.1 GCA_021767305.1 Piscirickettsiaceae bacterium
ACCCTAAGTGTGTGCAGACCCCAACCACCACGAGAAATTCATCTTTAATCGCTCGCGTTGCATTTTTGCAATACTCAGGCTGAATAGATTCGTTTGACTCCGGATCACGAAGTTCAGCATCCATTTTTGGCAGGTTTTCCAACATATCTGGTGTGCGTCTTACAACCCAAACAGGTTTACCACGCCAAGCCACCGTTAGCATTTGACCCGGTTGAAGTTTTGTAATGTCTGCATCCACTGGAGCACCGGCGGCCTTAGCTCTTTCACTAGGTTGCCAAGAGCTGACAAATGGGACAGCCAAAAAGGTTGCACCAACAGCACCAACCACTCCAGTCGCACCGGTTAATAACCGGCGACGCTGGAGGTTTACACTCGTCTTGTTATTTTCTTCTTTCGACATAGGCTTTGTTCCTAGTTGTACACAAGCAAAATCGGGGTGATATTCTACATAAGCCCCCCTTAAAACTGAAATAAGTATTTACTTATAGTCTCATTAAATAAATTTTATCTATAAAATTTCATAAACAAAACAAATAGCATAAAGAGATTTAGACCGGATTATGAATATCGATAAATTCAATATTTAAACCAAATTTCTCTTCTAAATGGTTACCCAAAGCACGAACACCATGTGTTTCCGTTGCATGATGTCCTGCAGCAAAATAATGAATTCCACATTCACTCGCTAAGTGTGTCGTTTGCTCTGAAACCTCACCACTAATATATAAATCCGAACCTTTTGCAATGGCTTGATCAATATAGCCTTGTGCTCCACCGGAACACCATGAGATCTGTGAAACCATTTTCGGGCCACCTTTTAACCATAAAGGTTCACGATTCAAAGTTGCCCAAACCTGCTGGTAAAAACTCTCTATAGCCACAGGCTTTTGAAATTGACCAGTAAACAGCAAACCATCTTGCTCAGTGACTTCTATCCCCCAAAGCTTTGCAAGTTGAGCATTATTACCCAACTCTGCATGACCATCGAGAGGCAGATGATAACCAATCAGGTTAATGTCATTTTGCAGTAAGCTTTTGATTCGTTTCTGTTTAAAGCCAGTAATTTGTTGTGGCTCGCTTTTCCAAAAATAGCCATGATGAACCAAAATTGCATCCGCTTCCTTTTCAATGGCCACATCAATTAACGCCTGACAAGCTGTCACGCCAGTAATAATTTTTTGTATCTGCGGGCGCCCCTCTACCTGCAATCCATTAGGCGCATAGTCCTTATACAAATCAACCTCTAGTAACGCATCAATATAGTGAATCAATTCATCTCTTTGCATCTGTCTCTCCGTAGATTTTGGCGATAAAAAAAGCCACTGGAAAATTATCCGAGTGGCTTTTCAAACCTTTACCGACCGGTATTAATTCAATAAATGAATCAATCCTTAACGCGGTAACGAGCTGAAGCGGCGTGAGCTTGCAAACCTTCACCATCAGCCAGAATGCCAGCAACCTTACCAAGTTCATTCGCACCCTCGGCAGAGCACATAATCAAACTTGAACGCTTCTGGAAGTCATAAACACCCAAAGGTGATGAGAAACGTGCAGTGCGCGACGTTGGTAGAACGTGGTTTGGCCCTGCACAGTAGTCACCAAGAGCTTCAGCTGTGTATCGACCCATGAAAATCGCACCCGCATGGCGTATTTTTGGAAGCAAGGCTTTTGGATCATCCACTGACAATTCCAAATGCTCTGGAGCGATGACATTGATCATTTCAATGGCTTGCTCTTCACTATCCACCACAATAATCGCACCACGGTCATCTAGTGCTTTTTGAATAATCTCTTTACGTGGCATAGTCGGTAGAAGCTTATTCATACTTTCATAAACTTTCTCTGCAAATTCAGCGTCTTGAGTTACCAAAATAGACTGAGCATCTTCATCGTGTTCAGCTTGCGAGAACAAGTCGACCGCAATCCAATCCGGATTGGTTTTACCATCACAATAAACCAAAATCTCAGAAGGGCCAGCAATCATATCGATACCAACCGTTCCGAATACCAAACGTTTAGCTGTCGCCACAAAGATATTTCCAGGACCAACAATCTTGTCTACCGCAGGAATCGTCTCTGTACCATAAGCTAATGCCGCAACCGCTTGCGCGCCCCCTAAAGTAAATACCGCATCGACTTCACAAATCGCCGCAGCCGCCAATACCATTTCATTGACTTCACCATCAGGAGTTGGCACAACCATAATCAATTTTTCAACACCGGCTACTTTTGCAGGAATGGCATTCATAATGACAGATGATGGATAAGCCGCTTTACCACCTGGTACATAAAGCCCCACAGAATCTAAAGGCGTAACTTGCTGACCTAGCATTGTGCCATCAGCTTCTTCATAACTCCAAGAGTTTTGAACTTGACGCTCATGATAATCACGTACCCGTCTTGCAGAAATCTCAAGTGCTTCACGCTGCTCGCCCGGAATAGTTTCCAGAGCTTGTTGCAAACGTGCTTTTGGAATTTCTAAATCCGCACCTTTTTCCAAGCTCATACGGTCGAATTTTGCCGTATATTCAAGCAATGCCGCATCGCCTTCAGAACGAACGCGTGCGCAAACTTCATTGACGATATCATTGACCGATTGGTTCGATACCGTTTCCCACGCCAATAGTTGGTCTAACTCTTCTCTAAAGCCTGCTTTGTTAGCAGATAAACGTCGAATATTTAACATCTTACTTCTCGATCACCGATTTAAATTGTTGAACAATTTCATTAATCTGATTGAACTTAGTTTTATAGGCATGCTGATTGACAATCATGCGAGAGCTGATGTCAGCAATATGCTCCATAGGCACCAAGCCATTGGCCTTTAAGGTGTTTCCTGTATCGACTAGGTCAACAATTCGGTCAGCTAGATCAATTAGCGGCGCAATTTCCATTGAGCCATAAAGCTTAATCAAATCGACCTGTTCACCTTTTTGCGCATAATATTCACGCGCGGATTTAATGTATTTGGTCGCAATCTTCAAACGATGACCATGAGGTTTTTCAACTTCTGGCCCCGCAACCATTAATTTACATTTAGCAATGTGCAAATCCAACAGCTCATAGATATTATCTGTTGGCGCTTCCATCAATACGTCTTTACCCGCAACACCGATGTCTGCCGCACCGTGCGCAACATAAGTCGGCGCATCCGTTGCACGAACAATCAACAAACGAACATTATCGTGGTTCGTCGGGATAATCAGTTTGCGACTTTTACTCGGATCTTCTTGAGGTATGATATTCGCCGCTTCTAAAAGAGGCAAAGTATCTTTGTATATACGCCCTTTAGATAGGGCAATCGTTAATTGTTCACTCATAACACATCAAATATTTTAAATTTTAAAAAACTGTACCGGCCGGTAAAAAACTTTTCTTATTCAGAAAGACGAATGATATCGGCGCCTAATTTATGAAATTTCTCTTCAACAATCTCGTAGCCTCGGTCAAGATGATAAACACGATCAACAACCGTTTGACCTTTTGCCACCAGTGCCGCCAGAATTAAACACGCTGACGCACGTAAATCCGTTGCCATCACTTCGGCACCCGTCAAGGACTCAACACCGATAATATGCGCGATATTACCATTAACTTGGATGTTTGCGCCCATACGCGTCAATTCACTTACATGCATAAAGCGATTTTCAAATATGGTCTCTTCAACAATAGCGTCGCCTTCTGCAATCGCGTTCATAACAACAAACTGCGCCTGCATATCGGTTGGAAAATCTGGAAATGGTTCAGTTCTAATATTGACCGGTTTAAGCTTTCGATCAATCATATCCAAAGTAATTGAATTGGCCGTGGTGGTTACCTCTGCACCAGCCTCTTTAAACTTTTCCAATACGGCTGTTAGATGCTCTGGCGTCACATTTTTCACCGTCACTTTACTTTGCGTCACAGCGGCAGCCGCCAAATAGGTACCCGCTTCAATTCGGTCAGGAATCACATCGTACGAAACGCCTTTCAAGGATTTTACCCCCTGAATCGTCAGAACATCAGTACCAATCCCTGTAATCTTCGCCCCCATTTTGACGAGAAACTGGGCTAAATCGGTCACTTCCGGCTCACGAGCAGCATTTCTCAGAACAGTGGTTCCTTTCGCTAAAACTGCGGCCATCAATAAATTTTCGGTCCCCGTCACGGTGACCGGTTCCATATCGATTTCCGCACCTTTCAAACGTCCATCAACGGTTGCGTGGATGTAGCCATCTTCAACAACAATGTTGGCACCCATTTTTTCCATACCGTGAATGTGAATATTTACCGGCCGGGAACCAATTGCACAACCTCCAGGCAAGGAAACTTTTGCTTCTCCATACTTTGCCAATAAAGGCCCCAAAACCAAAATCGATGCACGCATGGTTTTTACCAATTCATAAGGCGCTTCACATGACTTTAAAGTTGAGCTATTGATCTCAACAGTACGCTGCTCATCAATCAAAACCTCAGCCCCCATAGCAGCCAAAAGTCGAATGGTAGTGGTCACATCACGTAAATGAGGAATATTGGATACTTTTACCGTTGAATCTGCCAGTAAGCATGCAGCAAGAATAGGTAAAGCCGCATTTTTGGAGCCGGAAATTTCGACAGAACCAGAAAGCTGGTTCTGCCCCTTAATGAGCAATTTATCCATTGAGGGTCGCTTATTCTAAAAATTCATCGAAACAGAAATAATTCTGTTGTGTCTGCTAAGGCGTTTGAGTCTTAATGGACAGAGCATGCAATTCACCATTTGCCAATTGCTCTTTAAACACCTCGTTCACCATACGATGACGCTGAATCGGTGATTTTCCTTCAAACTCTGGGCTCGTCACTACCACCGCAAAGTTACAATCAGCGCCACTGGTTTCCACTTGACTATCAGGGATTTGAGCTTGGATCAATGAACGTA
>JAASTL010000123.1 GCA_021767305.1 Piscirickettsiaceae bacterium
GCCTTTTGGGTCATGTGTTGCTTTAAACCGGTTTGCGCATTGGTCACCGCCAGGTTTAACAAACCTTTATTAACCTTATTATGCGCTTTTTTAATAGTGACGCGTTTTTCACTCTGCTCTTTTAGCCAAGCTTCCAAAACCGTTTTATCTTCGGGCTCGATCTCAACGATTAATTCTGCGGGCACCGGATGAAGCATATAGTGCTGCGTGATAAAAGCGTTCATCATCTCCTGCAGATCAGTCGTTTCATTCATTTTTGGATAGTAGTGCTCACTACCCCACAAATTCCCGCCACGGTACATCATTAAACAAACACACGCTTGGTTAGACTGTTCGGCTATAGCAATCACATCTAGATCTTTTGAACCCGGTTGATTAATTAGGTGCTGGCTCTGAATCGCACGCAGAGCAGAGATTTGATCGCGATAACGTGCGGCCTTTTCAAACTCAAGTTCTTCAGAGGCAGCCTCCATTTTGTGGCCTAACTCTTCAATAACCTGAAAACTTTTGCCTTCTAGAAAACCTAACGTATGGCGAACATCTTCTTGATATTCTTCTTCTGTGACCAAACCGTCTACACATGGACCAGAACAACGTTTAATTTGATATTGCAAACACGGTCTTGAACGATGATTAAAGACACTCTCGGCACACTGCCTAACCGGAAATATTTTCTGTAAAGAGTGCAAGGTTTGCTGCACTGCTGACGCATTTGGAAAAGGACCAAAATACTCTCCCTGACGGCGTTTTGCGCCACGATGGTAACTCAACGCTGGAAATTTTTTCTTAGTTGAAACATAGATATAGGGATAAGACTTATCATCCCTAAAAAGTATGTTATACCTCGGCTTATAACGCTTAATTAAAGTATTTTCTAGAATAAATGCTTCGCTATCTGTATCGGTTACCGTCACTTCAACTCGGGCAATATGCGCCACCATTTTGGCGGTTTTGATTTCATCGTGATTTTTATTAAAGTAGCTCGAAACTCGGCGCTTTAAATTTTTGGCTTTACCCACATAAATGATTTCATCATTATCATTTATCATGCGATAAACACCCGGCCTTTCGGTAAGCTGTTTAAGAAAAGCTTTAAAATCGAATGCTTCAGAAGCAACCCTCTTTTCAGGTTGATTCTGAATATTCTGTGGAGACTCGGTGTTATTATCTTGGGTCATAAGCTAGGAAACAGTTAGAATTGTGAAAATTAAGCCATTTATACCTACTGAGTTTAACGTCAAAATAGCCATTCACTGGCATGACAATTAACCTTGTCTTTAATTTAAACTCAGTTAGCATGGGCATTATAGTAAAAATCAAACTTTCAAGTAACAAGGGATATTGAAATGGACTTAGAGCCTAAAAACTCACCAGGATTTGATCGTTTAGCAACAGCGGTGGAATCTTTAGTCAAACAAGAACGTTGGAGCCGTCGCTTTGCCAATCTACTCAAATTAGCAATTGCCGCTTATGTGATATTCTTTATCTACTTAGCCACGCAAAACATGGGTGCCTCTGAAGAATTGGAGATGAACGCCAATAAATCACATATTGCCGTTATCAAACTCGATGGCGCCATTATGCCTGGTACGGAAATCAGTGCTGAAAGCCTTAATCCATTACTTAATAAAGCCTTTAAAAACCCAAACAGTGAAGCCGTTATGATTATGGCTAATTCGCCTGGTGGCAGCCCTGTTCAGTCAGCTTTAATTAATGATGAAATCACTCGCTTAAAGAAGAAATACGATAAACCTGTTTATGTTGTAGTTGAAGACCTATGTGCTTCTGGGTGTTATTACATTGCCGTTGCGGCAGATGAGATTTACGCCAATAAAGGTTCAATGGTGGGTTCTATTGGGGTGCGCATGGACACCTTCGGTGTTACCGGTTTAATGGATAAACTGGGTATTGAAAACCGTTCAATGCATGCGGGTGAACACAAAACCTTTATTGATCCATTCAGCGAAAAAGATGAAGCTGGCCGTGAATTCTTTAAAAAACATGTTCTAGAAAGAACACATGATCAGTTCATTGAAGCGGTACGCGCTGGACGAGGCGATCGAATTAAAGAGACTAAAGACACCTACACAGGTCTAGTCTGGCTAGGTGATGAAGCGACTGAACTAGGCTTAATTGATGGTTTAGGTGATTCGGGTTATGTTGCACGTGAAGTTGTTGGTAATGAACATCTGCGTTATTACAAAGTACAAAAAACAGTGATTGAAGAACTGCTGGGTGATATTGGCACTCAAACGGCCACTAAACTGGCGTTGTACTTATCCACCATGCGATAACCAACCATTTATAGCCTCATACATCAACGCCCCGCCACTTCGGGGCGTTTTTGTATTTATGCTTCAGTAAACCTATGTTGATTCTTCTTTGCATGTCACCGACTTTTTACTGATAATACCGACAACGTAATAGAGAACGATTTTTATGAAACTCAAGTCCTTTGCCCTGCTGACCATAACCGCTTTTTCTTTAAGTGCGTGTACCCAAACTGAAGAAATCAAATCTGATGAGATGATTGTGTTGTCTCCAGCTGAACTCGATTTGAAAATACAGCAAGCACGCGCCGCCGAACGTAATCGCATTCAAAAAGAACTGGCTAAGCAAGAACAGCAATACAAGGTGTTTGACGACATTTTATTAAGCCAAGGTAAAGAACCCAAGTTTTCCAATTACTATAAAAACCAAGCCGATCAAACAGCGACTAAGAATGCCGAAAAAACACCAGAAGTTTCAGCTTCAAGCAGTGAAGCCATGGCTTGGCAAAACCGTATTATTCCAGAATCAAGAAAACCGCAAAGCTATCTAGTTATTGATGGTAAAACCTACTACCGTTGTGCGGCTAACTCTTTGGTTCCTACTATTGCTGCTGGTGAGCCTGCAAGTTCGGCAACCTACAATGGAAACAACACTGAGTTGAGTGCAACCCTTTGTAAAGCGAGTCGTGACAAATTCACTATGCAACGCTTACAACAAAAGCTATTTAATTTAGGTTATTTAAAATCTGACACTCTTAGCAAAGAACAACTGATTGATGGTATTTGGGGATTAAGTACATTAGAAGCCGTCAAAGCATACCAACAAAAACACGGCCTACTTTTTGGTCAGTTAACCATTCAAACTTTGGAACACCTCGGCATTTTTGCGCCGCAAACACCAAGCTCTTTCGAAAGTACGCAAATCGTTAAAGCAGAGATCGATAATTCAGATAATAAAGAAGATACTAGAGAAACTAGTAAGCAAAATAATGCTATCCAAACTGAGACACAAAACACTGTTGCAGCCTTAGATGCGAAACCTGTACCGAAACTTGAGCCAAAACTAGAATCGAAAGAAGAGCAAGAACAGCAACCAGAAACTGAAAATCTCGCTGAAACACAATCAGAAATAGAAACTGATACAGCGGTAAAAACTGAGTCACAAAAAGTAACGACACAAACCGAAACCAAGCCAGAAAACATTGAGGTTTTAGCAATAGATTCAACGCCGGTTTTTTATCGTGAAGTCGGTGGTGCCAAGTATTACCAATGTCAGGCCGAGGTCACTCAAGCAAATCATGCCACAAAAGCATTAAGCTATGTTCTTTGCGATAACAGCCGTGATGTAGCCACTATTACCGATCTGCAATACGAACTTTACGAAAAAGGCTTTATGCCAGCTAATGGCGTACCTATCGGTAGATTAATTAGTGGCGTAATGGATGATAAAACTCTAGCCGCCATTGATTCTTACCAAAAGAAAAATGGGCTGATGCAAGGCGATCTAACTATCGAAATGTTGGAACATTTAGGTATTTTTAAAGCTTCCGAACAGCAAACTCATGTTGTTGCCGCTGCTGCAGAAGATACTCTCGTCGAAGAGAACACGCCAAAGGATAAAACACCTGCAAGCACCAGCGTATCATCAAGCGAAGAAATTCCATTTGAAGCGTTAACAGTCAAATTAGCCCAATCTGATTTTGATGCCCGCAATACTGTTTTAGAATCAAAACCACAGGTGTATGCAACCGTAAGAGGTTTTAAGTTGTGGCGCTGTCGTGCACGAGCAGTTATTCCAGAGCTGGATGCGGAGGGCTTCTTAAATTATGGCGAGCATAAAGAGTTCCGAGCAACCTTATGTAAGAAAAACCGTTCTAAACCGCTTATCACTCGTTTACAAACAGCCCTGCGTGATCGCGGTTACTTAAAACCTTTACCACCGATTGACCGTGTTGTGATTGATGGCATTTGGGGGATTAATACCCTAACGGCATTAAAACAGTACCAGCAAGATAATGGTTTGGCTTATGGACAATTGACCATTGAGTCATTAGAACACCTTGGCGTATTTGTTAGTGAATAAGCCTAGTAATGAGCCTAGTGAAGGCTCAACACTATCAAATGTCTTAAAACTCTAAAACCCAAAATAAAACGCCCGCAAACAGACTGTTTCGGGCGTTTTTTTATGAGATACAGCTTTTTAATACAGCTTTAATAAATTTATGTGGTTTTCTGGTCCTCAGCCGCTTTTTTAGCGCGTTTAATTTGATACATATGTTTATCTGCACGGCGTAATAGATCAGCCATAGGCTCGTCTGCCGCCGCCGTCACAATTCCAGCTGAGAATTCACTATTTAATAAATAAGCTCTGACTCTATCAAGCAGTTTATCGGCTTCATTAGCGGATGTATCCGGCATAATAATAGCAAACTCATCACCTCCCCAGCGGGCTGCTAAATCGGTTGCCCTTATCTCTTTTTTTATGGCATTCGCAACCTTCTTTAAGAGTTCATCACCAGCAGCATGCCCGAAACTATCATTAATTTCTTTAAAATCATCTAAATCTATGAATACTAAGGTTAAATCATCCTTTTGACGTTGCGACAAGTTTAATAAA
>JAASTL010000124.1 GCA_021767305.1 Piscirickettsiaceae bacterium
CGTATTGATTTTGACAAAACGTGCTTGTGGTTCAAACTCTTTGGCAGCACGGGCAAAAGTGGGTGCAAAACCTTGGCAAGGTCCACACCAAGGCGCCCAAAAATCGACTACCAAAGGTTGATCGGTTTTCTGTAAAGCACGCGTAAACTGGGTGCCGTTCATTTCAATTGGGGTCTGCGTAAATAGCTCTTTTTTGCATTTACCGCAGGTCGCTTGAGTAGAAAGTTTTTCATCAGGAACGCGGTTTAAACCGGCACAGTGTGGGCACATAATAATCATCTACAATTCTCCATATAAAACCAATCAAACTGTTTGGCTGTTATTTAATCTTTGCTGATTAAATAAAGTCATTTATCTGTTTTTCAAGAGACTGGTCAATTAGGTTCTGTCGTATTTGATTACTTTAACCAGTCTGGTTTTGGACTCTCTTTTCCGCCAGCATCAAAGCCTTGGTCAACAAAACCGTGTAGGGTTAAATCATGACAGTGAATGAGTTCGATTATTTTAGGATCTTTGCTGGTTAATATCGCTTCAACACCGTTTTCAATATTGCGATATTCCATTTTTATCTGATCTTTGTATTCAAATAGAGCCGCGAATAGAGGATCCCATGAACGGATTGCTCTGCCCATACCAAAACGTTTTTCCATGCCTTCCACATGCTCTTGAATAATGCGGGCTAGGTCTGGGTTGTCAGAGGTGGTTTGACTGCAAATCCCATTGCTAAGTTTTGTGGTGCTGCGTTTGAGCTGTTGGTGTTCTTCCAGCAATTTGCTAAAAAGTGCCTGATCTTTTTTATGTTGTTCATCGCTACCGTGGCCATGACGATAAGCGCGATGCGGGTGTTTAGCTTCCATTTTGCAACTCCGTAATTTTTTATATTTTGAGAGGTTTGCACGAGTGGTGCGCGAACTAGAAACGAGAAAAAAATTGTCTGAAAAAGGCGAAAAATGTAGCTAATAGCCAGCTATTAGCAAGTTTTTTAACGCATTTCAGGCGGTTTTTAGCCTTTTATAGTCGTGAATCCACTCGTGAAAGCCTCTCATTCTATTGGTCGAGGTGAATAATTAGCAAAAAAAAAGCGCAGTATTTGGTCTTACTGCGCTTTTAGAGCTGAGGAGCTGGGATCAGATTTCCTTTCTTCACCCGGACGAGAGGTGTCAAATCTCTCTAAACTATATAAGGAGCAACTTGAATAAGAAATATTATTTAAGTTGGGTTTAGTTTAAGCCTGAACGTTGCTAACAACAATAGACAAAACTTAAGGAAAGCTTGAAAGAGTGTTGAGAACTTATAGGGATATAACTAAAACTTATATATGTTTTATCATAACTTAAAACATTGATTATATGAATGAATTTTTTATATTGAACCAATAGAAAACGCAACAATAGCAGCAAATAGAAGATTCTGATTAATTAATGAAAGCTTCTAAACCCTCAAATAAATAAGGGTTTAGATGTTTGAGATGATTATTTTGTAGCGGTTTTTTCGGCAGCAGTTTCACTGCTATCGACTTTAATTGTTTGAGTTTTTTCTACTTCAACTTCAGCAGTGAGTTTATGTGAGTCATCTTCTGTTTCACGAATCGCTTGGTTGTCCTGCTCCTCTACCGAGTCGACAATACTTTTACCTGAAGGGTCAGCAAACTGATCATTCAATTTTTGAATAGCTCTTTTACTCGCTTCAACCACACGCCCTAAACGTTTGCGGGTACGACGACCCCAGCCACGCGGTGAACTTGGAAACATTCCGCGCCAAAAACGAGTGTTGTGTAAAAGGGCATTGGCAATTTGAGGGTCTTTGTCTTGCAGTTTTTTCGCATCCCAGTTAGCGAATTTTGCACGAATCATCCAATGCACAAAAAATACAATGGCTAAACCAAGCGCACTAAACCCAATCCCATAGGTTGGAGAACTCATCATCAATTTGCTGATTGCCCATTGACTCATAGGTACTTCAAATGCGCCAAACAGATCCATTAGGTAATAGCCAGCACCGGCGATAACGGCAAACAGAATGCCATCAGTCACGAGCACCTTTTTACGCCATGAACTGATGGCACTTTCGATTTTAGGAATTTTATCGACATAGATCTCTTCCACAATCTGTTCTAGCGAGTGTGCAATACGATAGGTGCGTTGAATGCTGACCTTATCCATGCGTTCGGTAATGAGTTTAAGGTCAACATCCTTTTTACGTTTAAACCGTTCTGCTAAGGCGGCATCGTCAATGGCATTAGCTGCATTCTCATCATAAATCGTATAGAAATTGCCACCAACTAACCCTTGTGAAGAGATGGCTCTTTGCCAAGAACCAATCACTTCTTCTGGGTTGTCTTCTTGAGCGGCGGTATCAATTTGATTCAGAATATAGAGCACCTTGTCCGAATCTTTACGTCCAATGGTTGTGGCAACCAGGTGTTTAAGTGTGTCACGCATGGCGCCGGGTTCGGGATGGCGAGCATCAAAGAATACCAATACTAAATCAGACATCTCGATAATATGATTGGTTATTCTTAGAGTCGAATCGCGTTGCGCATCGGCATCAAAACCTGGGCTATCAATTAAGATTTTGCCCTTGAGTAAGTCGCTCTTAACGGTTTTTAGCTGCAGATATTTATCAATCTTACTGCCTTCACCCTCTTCAACTTTTTCTATCTCTTTACTGATGCCAAAAAATGGAAAGCGTGGGTCAGAATCTAATGCTAGGCCTGGAAGGGTATTCGTTTCGCCCTGACTGCCATAACAAAGCACAGTAAAACGGTCATCAACTGCTTGGTTACCCGTGGTTTGTACTTTGTGTTGGGTGTAACCATTGATAAAGGTTGATTTACCAGCAGAGAAGGTCCCTAAAACGGAAATCAACGGCCACCAAGAGATTTGTGATGCGTAGGTTTGATCCTTTTGCAGTAAACCGGTTTTGTAGGCTAATTTATCCAGCTCACGGAAGTTATTGATAATATCCAATAACACCGGGTTTTCTTCAGCTAAGTGTTGTTCTAATTTTTGGTATCTTTCTTTAGGCGTCATGGCGTCGCTTCCTGAGTAGATGGATTTTTCTGGTTTTGTAGCAGCGGTACCTGACCTGTCATAGGTTGCTGCGGTACAGCTGGGTAACGATAGTATGGAGACGTCGTTCTAGGTGGTGCCTGATTTCGTTTTTTATTACCACCCGGCATCATGGACCAAGGAATAACACTATTCATGGAATTCATCGGTACCGATATATTTTCGTTCAGCTCACCAATATTGGAACTCATAGCACTGGTTGAGTACACCATAGAATACACCGAATGACTCATGCTATTGATGGAACTGTTCATATTATGGATGGCAGCCGTCATATCAGCAATACGGTCATTCATGGTGGTGACTGATTCCATATTGGTATTCATCTTATCCATATGAATATTGATGGCCCCCATTTGATGATCAATCTGATTCATTTTTTGATTCAGGGTGTTGGTCATGGTCACTACGGCCTTGGTCATCACAATCATATTGGTTGAGATATTACGCATGTCTTTAGTTACATTGTAAATCAACCAGAACCCATAAGCGGCAAGGATAATAAAAGCGATCATCATTGGGTAAATCACCTTTTCCCAACGACGAATACCTTTGGTCATAGTTGAGGCGAGTTCATTGATGTCGCAGCTTGCGTTCTGATTTTCGGTTGTCATTTAGAATCCTTGGCAGTGCTCTACGTTGAGCACTAAATTATGTGGGTCTTATTATTATTTGTAGTATGCGTGTTGCCATCTATATGGGGAGGCTCTAACAAAAGTCGGCTGACCATAGATGGGACGAGGTTGGCGATACCATCTACTTTGAGAAGGTGCCGATTCTGCATTTGGCGCTGGCATCGGTTCCATTTTCTGCATAGGCGGCATTTGAGGCACTGACGGCATCGGTTTCATCGGCGCATATGGTTGCTGAGGCAGGTTAGACATATTGGGCATAGATTGCATAGGGGGCATTTTTGCCATTGGTTGCATATTCGGATATTGACTTGGCGCAGGCATTGATTGGGGTTGCATGGGTGCTATTTTCTGCATAGGCGGCATCTGAGGTACAGGCTGCATCGGCTTCATAGGCGCAAATTGCTGTTGCGGCCGGTTAGGCATATTAGGCATGTTGGGCATGGGTTTCATTGGTTTGAGCTGACCTGTCTGATTTGACGGGTTTTGTTTATTCATTCGATTAAACGTCTGTTTTTGAATACGCATCAAATTCGAGTGAATGTATTTAGCGGTTTGTGGTTCAATAAATCTTAGGCGGTTCGCCAACATATGTGCTTCTGGCATACGTCCTTCTTTAACCAGTAATTTCGCAGACTCTACCCAAGCGCGTGATGCCCATTGCGGCTGTTCTGCCATGTACAGCGCATGAGCTAACTCACCCGTGTTATTGGCAGTGGGTTGTTTTTTGGCGACATTGAAGAGGATGCGTGCAGCTGTATCGAATTCTCCATTTTCCATAGCCTGACGTGCCGCTTGTTGAGCCTCTTGGGCGTTGGTAAATGTAGGTTGTTGGGTTTCTGAATCATTAAGGATCTGATCAAGTTCTTTGGTTAAGACCGGATTCTCTTCTGCTGGGGCTGCTGCTGTTTGAGATTCGGCTTGAGCTTCTTTCGGGGCTTCTGTTGACGCTTCATCAGCCACCGCCACCGATTCGGTGTTTTCGGCTGATGAATCCGCATTTTCTGTTGTTAAAGCGATCTCTTTAGTTGCCTCGGAGTTATCAGCATTTGCTACGGTTTCATCTGTTGCTGCCGCAACAACTTCGTTGGTGTTCTCGATGACAGCTTCTGTTTCCATATTATTTGATGATGCGACGGCTATGCTTGCATC
>JAASTL010000125.1 GCA_021767305.1 Piscirickettsiaceae bacterium
TGGCTTTATCGCTTTCTAGTAGTGTGGCGATTTTGGTTGGGCTTTATTTAATTATGAACGTGGCTTACAGCTTTAAACTCAAGCATGTCGCTATTTTAGATATTGTCATTATTGCTACGGGATTTGTAATTCGTCTGTTTGTAGGTTCAGAGGCGACGGCCGTGGAACTATCACATTGGATTATTGTGATGACCTTCTTATTAGCGCTGTTTTTAGCTCTAGCGAAACGCCGAGATGATGTGCTGATATATTTAAAAACCGAGCAGAAAATGCGCAAGGTGATTGATGGCTATAATCTAAAGTTCTTGGATGCCGCCATGATGATGACGGCCACCCTAGTGGTGTTAGCCTATATTTTGTGGTCTATTTCACCTGAAGTCATTGAGCGAATCGGATCTACCAACCTCTATTTGACGGCGGTATTTGTGGTACTTGGGATTTTGCGTTATATGCAGATTACCTTTGTGGAAGAGGCGAGTGGCAGCCCAACTAAACTATTACTTAAAGACCGCTTTTTACAGTTGGCGATTTTAAGTTGGGCATTATCATTTTTGTTTATTCTTTATCTGCGATAAAACAGACTAAGGCAGACTGTCAGCAGAAATATAAACTGAGGTTTCATGACCTTCACAGCGGCTAATCGGCAATAAGGTTGGCTGTTCTAACCAGGTTTTAATCGCATCTTGCTTAGAAGCGCCAGTAATCACTTTGACGAGTTTGCGGCATTTTTTAAATACACCATAGTTCAAGCTTACGCGCTCTGCAGGAGGTTTAGGCGAATCAAACTCCATTATCACACTGGCGGTTTCTAGAGCTTGGCCATTGGGTGTTTTCACAGAATCGGTTTGCTCATGGCCTGGGAACAAACTGGCAGTGTGACCATCTTCACCCATTCCTAATAAACAAAAATCAAACGCCTCAACCGCATCGATAATTTTGGCGTAATCCTTGGCGGATTTTTCTATGCCCGCTTCGGTATTGATAAAGTGAATCTGTTTCACTGGAATATCGTTGTTACTTAACCAGTGTTGCAGTAAGGCTTGCGAATTGCGTTCCGGATTGACAAAAGGCAAAACCCTTTCGTCACCCATATAGATATGCCAGTTATGCCAATCTGCATCAGCCTGGCTCAATAACTGATAACAACGATTTGGCGTGGTGCCACCAGCGGTAACAAAATGAAAGGCACCGGAGGCTTTTATCGCCTTGCTCGCGGCGGCAAGAATGTCTTGCGTCAAACTTTGCGCTAAGGCTTCAGCATCCTCAAACACTTGCCAATTGATAGGTAATTCAGGTAATTCATTCATCTCTTCTGCCATAGCGCTGTCCGACTTGGTTATTCTTTACAGAACTGGTTAATATAAGTTCGCCAGCCTTGGTCACTGTGTTCAAATAGTTTTTGTGAGCCTTCCGGCCCCCAGCTTCCAGAGGCATAGGTATCGATATAATCGGTTTGATTGGCCCAAGCATGTAATACCGGGTCAACCACGTCCCAAGCAGCCTTAACCTCGTCAAAACGTAAGAACAGAGAACGATCTCCCTTGATGACATCAAGCAATAGCTCTTCATAGGCATCAATTTTCTCGTTCTCGTCGTATTTCATGGCAGCATCCAAGCTAATTTGCTCGGTTTTGATTTCCAAACCGGGTTGCTTGGCAATCATCTCTACCTTAATGGATTCTTTTGGCTGGATTCCAAACACAATCCAGTTGGGTTCCATCTTCTCCACTTGAGAATCACGGAAAAACTGTTTTGGCGGATGTTTAAAGCAGATCGAAACCAAGGTTTTTGACTGCTTCATGTTTTTACCGGTTTGAATATAAAACGGTACACCTTCCCAGCGCCAGTTATCTATGTACAATTTCAAAGCAGCATAGGTTTCGGTCACCGAATCTTCTTCCACCCCCGGCTCATCCAAATAACCATGCACCTGATTGCCGTTCACAATACCTTCTGAATACTGCGCACGGTAAGCACTGGAATTAACCTGTTTCTTTTTGATTGGGCGAATTGAACGCAGTAACTTTACCTTTTCATCACGCAGCGCTTCAGCATCCATCGATGCCGGCGGCTCCATCGCCACTAAGGCGAGTAACTGTAAAAGGTGGCTTTGAATCATATCGCGCAAAGCACCACTATGATCGTAATAGCCCGCTCGAGTACCCACGCTTTTATCTTCCGCATGGGTGATTTGAATATGATCAATGGTATTACGATTCCAAAGCGGTTCCATGAGCGCATTGGCAAAACGGAATACCATGACGTTCTGCACCATACCTTTGCCCAAGTAATGATCAATTCGATAGGTCTGCTCTTCAGACAACGCCTTACTGATTTTATTTTGCAAGGCCTGTGCACTTTCTAGGTCATAACCAAACGGTTTTTCCAGCACCACACGGCGCCAACCTTTGGATTCATTCAACAAGTCATACTTTTTCAGTTCATTGGTGACTTGCCCAAACATGTCTGGCCCCAGCGAAAGGTAAAAGGCAATATTGCTGGAAAAACCGGGTTGAGTGACTGTATCACAAAGTGTTTTGTAAGATTCGGTATCGGAAATATCCATTTTTAGATATTGCACACGGTTGGCAAAAGTCGCAAAAACCTTGTGATCAATACCGCCACGCGCCACCGGTTCAATGTATTTTTTTAGTTCCTGTGTCCAATCTTCTTGCGCCCAGTCACGACGACCAATGGCGACAATGCGCATACCTTCGGGTAAACGACCAACACTTTCTAGGTGGTAAAAGGCGGGCATTAATTTGGTTAGGGATAAATTCCCAGTTGCGCCAAACACCACATAAGTACAGACTTCAGGCATTATTAAACCTCATAAGTAGTAGAACTGACATTTCCGCCAGAAGCAATCCAATCGGTATGGAAGAATTCTCCACGTGGAGCATCAACACGCTCATAAGTATGGGCACCAAAGTAATCACGTTGTGCTTGCAGCAGATTTGCTGGTAAGACCGCACTTCGATAACCATCAAAAAACGCTAATGCTGAACTTAATGCTGGGGTAGGAATTTGCTGTTCAATGCCAAAAATAACCGCCTTACGCCAATGCGATTCAGCGCCTTTGATGGCGTCTTCAAAGAATGGGGCTTTAAGCAGGTTGGCTAATTCTGGTTCGGCTTCATAGGCCTTTTTAATCTCTTCCAAGAAACGGCTACGAATAATACAGCCACCTCGCCACATAAGCGCGATGCCACCGTAATTCAGTTTCCAATCAAACTCTTTAGCGGCTTCCGCCATGAGCATATAACCTTGTGCATAAGAGATGATTTTTGAGGCATAAAGCGCATCGTGAATCGCAGCCACAACCGCCGCTTTTTCTTCTTCAGAGTAAGTTTTCATGTCGGCACGCGGATAGATTTTAGCGGCTTCAACTCGCTCCGGTTTTAACGCAGATAAACAGCGCGAATAGACCGACTCGGTAATCAAGGTCACCGGAATACCCAACTCTAAAGAACTGATCCCTGTCCATTTACCGGTGCCTTTTTGACCTGCGGCATCCAAGATTTTATCGACCAATGGTTCGCCATCCTCATCTTTGAACTTGAGAATCTCAGCGGTGATTTCAATCAAATAAGAATCCAACACACCTTCATTCCATGTAGCAAAGACCTGCTGGCATTCATCCGCACTCATGCCTAAACCTTCACGCATCAGCTGGTATGCCTCGGTAATTAATTGCATGTCACCATACTCAATACCATTGTGTACCATCTTCACGTAATGGCCAGCGCCATCATCACCTACCCAATCACAACAAGGCTCACCGCCTGATTTAGCAGCAATGGATTGAAAAATCGGTTTAACGCTTTCCCAAGCAGCCGGGTTTCCACCTGGCATAATCGAAGGCCCAAAACGCGCCCCCTCTTCACCACCAGAAACGCCGGTACCAATAAAGTTAATGCCTTTTTCAGTCAGGGTTTTAGTGCGACGATTGGAATCAATGTAAAGTGAGTTACCGCCATCGATAATAATGTCACCCTCATCCAGCAATGGCACCAGCTGATCAATAAACAGATCAACCACTTCCCCAGCCTTAACCATCAACATGATTTTGCGTGGCGCAGCTAAAGAGTCGACCATCTCTTGCAAAGAGTAGGCCGCACTAATTGGCAATCCCTGTGCACGGTTTTCAATAAACTGATCCGTTTTTTCTGGCGAACGATTATAGACACAGACATGAAAACCATGTTCTGCCATATTTAAAACGAGGTTCTGCCCCATGACGGCTAAACCAATTAAACCGATATCTGCTGATGACATAGACAATCCTTGAAAAGATTTAAGGGAAAAGAAGTACTGTTCAGCACCCCCTTAACCGCTATATAAGTTGTTGTTACTGCTATATAAAATAGGTAGCTTTTGTTAGCAATCTTAGCAAATTATTATTGAATTACCAGTGATTTGTAATCCATACCGTTTGATAAGGCTGAAGTTCGATTTCACCATATAAATCGGTAATCATTTCATCGCTTATCAACTCTTTCCACTCATCCATATCTATCAAGTTTAGCTGCGCTAGACTCAAGGTTTGTGATTGATTCGTGACATTATTGATAACAAAGATACTTTGATTGCGTTGTAAGCTTTGACGCCAGAATCCAAACAGTGGATCTGGCAGGTGTAAAGTGAATTGGGTGGCATTTGGATGGAAAGCGGCATGCTGTTTACGAATACCAATCAGGCGATTCAATCCCGCCAATACTTTAGAGTTTAAGGAATCTTGATCATCTAGTCTAGAGGTTAAATCAGCTAAATCCCATTTATGTCGATTAATATCACGATTATGCTCTGTCGCTTCTAAACCTTGATAGTCATTTTCGGTGGCAA
>JAASTL010000126.1 GCA_021767305.1 Piscirickettsiaceae bacterium
GGCGGCTTCAGTTGCGGCTTTGACACTCTATGATATGTGTAAAGCGGTAGATCGTGGCATGGTCATTGACCAAGTTAAACTGCTAGAAAAAATAGGTGGAAAATCAGGCCACTGGAAGCGATAAATCGAGCTATGTCGTGGGCTGTTTATCTTCTTCGTTGTGCTGATAATAGTCTCTACTGCGGCATTACCAATAATGTAGAAAAACGCTTAAGACAGCACAATGGTGAGTTAGTTGGTGGCGCCAAATATACTAAAACTCGTCAACCTTGTGAGCTTGTGTATGTTGAACAGGCTGAAAGCAGAAGTTCGGCTAGTCAAAGAGAATATCAGTTAAAAAAGCTAACACGGTTGCAAAAAGAAACGCTGATTTTAAGCCCTGACAATAGTCTTTTAAGGAAAGATCATTAATAGAGATAAATTAAGGTTAAGTAGTTCAAAGGGCAGCGGTAAGTCGGTACGTTTCTTGAATAATCCAGGCATCATTACTGGCACGGTGACGGCTCAGTTTGCTTTCTTCTAAAACGCGATCTTTAGTGGCATGCCAGATTTTCATCTGTTTTTCAGACAGAATCAATTCAATTGGACTGACATCAAAGTTCATTTCCATGCCTGCAGTGTAGAACAGTTTGCTAATCCACGGTTTATCCACCGCCCAGCCATCAGAGTAGAGAGTTTTGCCTTTTAACTTTTGATTAAGAAAATGCGCTACCTCCACAAGCGGTTTACCACGGCTATTCAATAGCTCTTGGGTAATGTGATGAACCGCCTCAGCGTCTTTATTTCACTCTGTCCATTCGGGATGAGGTTTGATTAAAAAGCAGACACGCTCACCTTTTTCCAAAGCCAAGCCGACTTCAATTGGGTAGCTGTCTGAACTCAAACTAGACGCTTCAATATCAATAATAAAAGGGCGATTGCGATCCATGCATATCCGTCTTTTAGATTAAATTAAATTCAGTATAGCAAATGGTAAACCAGAATTTTTGCCATAAAAAAACCCGCTAATAAGCGGGTTTGATTTAATCAGTTTTGATTAAAAAGTACTCTCTTTACGTTTCATACGACGTGGCTTGCCTTTGTCTTTGCTATTGCCACCGCCACGTTTCTTGTGTGAGTTCAAGCGGCGTTTGCCATCACCTTGGCTTTTTACATTCGCAATCTGTAGCTGCTGACCACATACCCACGCTTTCTTAAGATCGTTAAGAATCTCTTTTGGCATATCTGCAGGTAGATCAACCATAGAGTAAGTGTCTTCAATGCTCAATTGGCGAATGAATTCGCTATCCAAACCGGCTTCATTGGCAATACAGCCAACAATATTACCCGGACGAACACCGTGCTTGTTACCCACTTCTATACGGAAACGCGCCATACCTTCATCAGGGAACTCACTGCGTTCACGACGAGGTTTGCGTTCTCTACGTTCTCTGCGATCATTACGACCACCTCGGTCATCGCGACCACGACCTTCGCCACGACCTGCTTTCGGAGCTTCACGTACCGGTTTGTCTGGCATAAAGAATGGCACGTCACCTTGCATCAAACGAGCAATCGCCGCCGCGATTTCAACAGCAGGGATGTTCTGCTCTGTTTCAATTTGCTCAATCATCTCTTGATAGAACGCAATGTCATCTAACTGTGTTGCTTCAACGATGCGGGTTTTAAAACGTTCAATACGACTGTCATTGATGTCTTTAGTTGACGGAAGATGCATCTCCGGGATTTTGCTCTTAGTGGTGCGTTCGATTGAGCTTAATAGACGCTTCTCACGTGGTGTAACGAATAGAATAGCGGTACCAGAACGACCAGCACGACCGGTACGACCAATACGGTGAACATAAGCTTCGTTATCTTGTGGAATATCATAGTTAAATACGTGGCTGATACGTGGCACATCTAGACCACGTGCTACTACGTCAGTTGCAACAAGAATATCTAACTTACCATTCTTAAGCTGGTCAACAATACGTTCACGCTGGTTCTGTGCAATATCACCGTTAAGTGCCGCTGCAGCATAACCACGTGCTTCTAATTTCTCAGCTAGTTCTACGGTTGCGTTTTTAGTACGAACGAAGATGATTGAACCATCTACATTATCTTCCGCTTCTAAAATACGTGTTAACGCATCTAGTTTGTGCCCACCGCTGACAAATAGGTATTTCTGGTCAATTGTAGTCGCTGTCGCTGTTTTTGTTTTGATGATGACTTCAGTCGGATCATTCAAGTAGTTCTTAGCAATGCGATGAACTTCTTTAGGCATGGTTGCAGAGAACAGAGCAATTTGACGCTCATCAGGCGTTTGCTGCAGCACCCACTCAACATCATCAATAAAGCCCATACGTAGCATTTCATCTGCTTCATCAAGTACCAGCAGTTTAAGGTTGTCTAGTTTAAGTGTGCCTTTACGCATGTGATCCATTACACGACCAGGCGTACCGACTACAACTTGAACTCCACGCTTTAAAGCACGAATCTGACTACCGTAATCAGATCCACCGTAGATAGGTAAAACATGGAAACCTTTCATGTAGTGGGCAAAGCTTTGGAAAGCTTCAGCTACCTGAATAGCAAGCTCACGAGTTGGTGCTAATACAAGTACTTGTGGATCTGTCTGTTTAGTGTTGGCAATAGAGAGTGCCGGTAGAGCGAAGGCCGCTGTTTTACCAGTACCTGTTTGTGCCATACCTAGAATATCGCTACCCGTTAACAATGCTGGAATAGCTTGTGCCTGGATTGGGGATGGCTGTTCATAGCCAATTTCGGTAATCGCTTTTAGTACTTCAGGGGAAATATCTAGGTCTTTAAAAGTGACATCAGTTGTCATTTGGGTTCCTTTCTCTCGTTGGAGAGTAACGTAGCCCTGAATAATTTTGAACGGTAATAAAGAGACCTCAGAGCCAAACAGACGAGAGGGTCATGTTGGGGCTCAAAACAATGTATTAACTTCTAAACCTGAGGTTTGAGTATTATTCTGGGGCAAATTAGCATAATGAGGCTTTGCTTTAGCCTCTTCGTAGAGCTGTTTGCATCAGAATAAACGGATAAGCGGGTCTTAAGACAGTTGGGTCAGACAAGCGGTGGCAAATGGCTCTATGGGTTCGACTCAAGTGATTTATTTAATCTGTAAAGTGAGTCGACTCTTTTATCTCAACAACGCGTTTCGCTGTTGGAAGGCAGGATTTTTGACCTGCGGTAATCAAAGAAGTGCGAATAATACAGTAGAGCAGCGGTAAATGCAATCTGCTAATGAGGCTATTAATTAGAAAAACTTGTAAAAGTTTCTATAAAAATTGTTCGGCAAAATTTTCAGCACTGCATGGACGGCTGAAGAAATAGCCTTGTAAAATCATAGCGTTGTTTTTGTCTTGCAAAAACGTCACTTGTTGCTCCGTTTCCACGCCTTCGGCAACAATGCGTAAATTTTTGCTTTTTGCTAAGTGAATAATTGATTCGATAATGGCGATATCTTCATTACTGTCAGGCACCTTATCCACAAAACTTTTATCTATTTTGAGTTCATGGATGGGCAGTTTTTGAAAGTAACTCAGTGAAGAGTAACCAGTACCAAAATCATCAATCGCAACTTTAAACCCAAGTTCATTGAGTTCCGATATTTTATACATAGCGCTCTCGGTATCGGAGATAAAGACATTCTCGGTCAACTCAAGGGTAATGTTGCTTGGGTTTACCTTTGCTTGCATCATGCTGCTAATCACATGAGTAATAAAGTCCGCTTCATGGAACTGTATAGGGCTGATATTGACGGAAATATTCAAATTAGGTTTTTGTTTACACCAGCGTCTGGCTTGCTTAAAGGCGTGCAGCATAATCCAGTTGCCTAAAGCCACAATCTGCCTAGATTCTTCTGCTAAAGGAATAAATCGATTAGGTGGTATTAAGCCGTGTTGAGGGTGTTTCCAGCGAACCAGCACCTCTGTACCATAAAGTTTTTGTTGTTGATCAATTTGCGCTTGGAAGTTAAGAATAATTTCACCACGATTATGTGCTTCGCGCAGGTCATCCTCTAGTTGTCTTTTCTGTTTAACTTCTTCAGCCAAAGCATGTTCAAAGATATAGACTTTATATTTACGGCGTACCTCTTTAGCGCGAGTGACGGCCAAATCACTTTTAACCAATAGGCTTTCCGCACTTTCGGTTTTATCATTTGGATAAACAATCAAACCAATGCGGGCGGCGCCGTGTAAGGTTAACGAATCTACTTGAAAGTGATGGTTAAGAGTGTCTAATACTTTATGCGCTAGGCGAGTGGCATTTTGTAAGGCTACGGCTTCACTTTTAGCTTGGTCTTGCGTGACTATTACAAATTCATCACCACCTAAACGCGCTAACAGATCCTCACCGCGCAAAACGCTTTTAAGAGCCAGGCTAATACGTTTAATAAAACGGTCGCCAGTGATACGTCCAAAGGCATCATTAATACTTTTAAAACGGTCAAGGTTGATATTAAGAATGGCGCTGAAAGTTTTATGGCGCTCGTGAAAACGCATATGGCTATTGATGTGTTCAATCGCCAGCTTGCGATTTGCCAGACCCGTCAAACCATCATAAAAAGCCATGTGTTCAATCTGTTCATGCGCTTCTTTGATTTCATTGATGTTTTGGATGACCACCACAAAATGCTCTAGATTTTGATCTTTATCCAACAGCATGGAGATGCTCATGGCAGCGTGTAAAGATTCCTGCGATGGGCTGCTAATCTCGACCTCGCCATACCACTTAAGTTCTTTATGCAAAGTGCTTAAAATCTGCTGAGAATCTTGGTGGCCACTCACATGATTTTCCAGCCATTCA
>JAASTL010000127.1 GCA_021767305.1 Piscirickettsiaceae bacterium
ATTCTCCTCCTGTGCTTGCTTTAATGCGTTTTGATAATCCGCATCTAGCATCTGTTTCATTTTCAACAGTTGGACAATGGCAATACCACCTGAACTCGGTGGCGGTGCCGAAATCACGGTATTGCCCTGCCACTGAGCAATCACAGGCTGACGCCATTTAGCTTCATATTTGGCTAAATCTTCAAGGGTAATTAATCCCTTCTGTGAAACTAATTCAGGCTGCTGCATCTGCTTAACTAAGAGTTTTGCCGTCTGTCCCAAATAAAACTCATCAGCACCTTTTTCCGCAATGCGACTGAGCGTTTTGGCTAATTCAGGCTGTTTGAACAACGCCCCCTGTTTTAACCCGGCAAAATATTCACTAAAATTAAGTGGCGCTTTAGACTTATCCGCAATCCAGCTTTGATACCAAACCGCTCTATTCGCTAATTGCTGCGAGACCTCAAATCCGTCCAAAGCAAACTTTATTGCTGGTTGCAGAAGCTGCTTCCAGGGCAGAGAACCAAAACGCTGGTGCGCAAGCCACAAGCCTTTCACTGTACCCGGCACACCAGAAGCTTGATAACCCACTAAAGAACGATATGGAATGACTTTACCGTCTTCATCCAAATACATAT
The DNA here is from genome assembly GCA_021767305.1 of Piscirickettsiaceae bacterium. Next base: position 618 of record JAASTL010000127.1, read on the forward strand.
CTCGATGCGCGGCTAAGGGTGCTTTTTCTCGATAATCTAAAAAATGGATGGCCTTACCTGAGCTATTTTCAGTGTTGATTGCCGGAGTAAATAATGTCATAAATCCACCGCCACCAATGTTTCCGGCTTCCGGGTAGGTCACTGCCAAAACAAAAGCCGCAGCAATAGAGGCGTCTACTGCATTGCCGCCTGCTTTTAAAATCTGCTCGGCAGTATCTGCACTATAAACATCTGGCATGGCAATCGCGGCTTGAGCTTGAGCTTGAGTTTGCCCTTCTGGCAATTTTCCCAATGCGGCATAACTATTTGCTACAAAAACACTTAGCAAACTAACAATGAAAAGCTGGGCAAAATAAGTAGAGATTTTCAAAACAAACAGGGAGGGTATTAAGCGCATATTAGCAACTCTCGTTAAATTTTAATTCTGGGTAAAGGCGCATCCATGGTGGCGGCGATAGCTAGAGCTAACTCTTTCTCGATTGGCAGAACTTGCAAATCATATTCAATACAAATCGCAATGGCTTCGGAAATTTTATGCTTAAGCGGCAACGAACAGTAAACCAATTTTTCTGTTGCCTGATTAAATAGGCTTTCATCAATTTCAGGCATCGCCACTAAATCAAGATGATTTAGCCCCAAGTGATTGACCGCTTTTTTAAAAGCTAGCTCGGCACTACCGCTATGAATGGAGGTTTGATGACCATAACCCGCCAAAATAGAAAACAGCAACTGCAACTCCATGACCACTTGAGAAGCTTTGCTGAACTTAACCTTATGCGCTTTTTCATGCCCAAAATGCACATTCAGATAACGTACAACTAACTGGTAGATACTTTTTTCAAAAACACTTTTATGGCCATCCATTTGAATAATCTCATCAAGTAATTGCTTGAAAATTGGATATTGAATTGAAGACATTTGCTTTAAGGCCGGCATACTCAATTCAATTAAAGGTAGTAAATTGTTATTTTCTATTGCATTAAGTTCATTTAAATAATGACTGATTAACTCATTTAACCCCTTAATTTCGGATTTGTTCACAGCCGATTGCCAGCGCTGCTGATCATCAATTTCTTTCTCTATTTTTTCATTGTGAATAAGCATTGCCACCAGCAGTGCCATGGCATTGAGTGTTTGATTCATCTCTTGCACCATTTTCGCCAACCGGTTTTGCTTAGCCTGAGATAACGAATCCACAGCAACACCTGCCGCCATTAATAACATCAATGGCTCGGGCAATTGTGGTCCACTTTTAGGTGTGGCCTCTGTATCTGATCTAGTTTCGGTATCAACTTTTGTTTCAAATTCACTTGATTGTTTGATTTGAGGTTTTAGATACTCGCCATTCCATCCCGGTTCGAGCGTACGAATTCTGATTGAGATAGGTGGATGAGTGGCAAACAGAGAGCTAAAACGAGTGATAAAGGCTTGCCCAAAAAACAGATGGGCAACTTCTCCTACTTCGGCATTTTTAATGCGAGAGGTTTCAGAAATACCACCAATTACCTTTAAAGCTCCGGAAATAGCTGATGGATCTCGAGTAAATTGCACCGATGCCGCATCGGCTAAAAACTCTCGCTGACGACTTACGGCCGCTTGGATCAGGTTACCGGACAACCTGCCAAACCAACCGATAATTCGCAACGCAAACCCCGCTAATATAATGGCTCCGCCGCCACCTTTTCTATTTGATCTTGACGAACGATAGCGACGATGACGTTGTGAAGAGGTCAAAATTCGCCCTAAGGTAGAGATAAACTCAATGCCGTGCAGTAACATGATTAAACGGAGGTTTAGGCGCATGTCACCATTGAGAATATGGCTAAATTCATGCCCAATCACGCCTTGCAGCTGATTACGTGTGAGTTTATCGATAGCGCCTTGTGTAACCCCAATAACCGCATCAATTGGTGTTTGTCCCGCCGCAAAAGCATTAATAGCGGGCTCTTGCTTAAGCAGATAAACCTCTGGTACAGGCATACCCGAGGCAATCGCCATCTCTTCCACCACATTTAGAACCTTACGCTCGTTGGCATTGGCACTATCTGGAGAGATTTTAACACCTCCCAAAGCTGCAGCAATGACGCTCCCCCCTTTAGCTAAGTGACGACTTTTAATGTAAGAGCTAATCAGTGCACCTCCCATAACAAAAGCACCTACTGCTAATAAGGTCGGTAAGTTTTGCGGCGACAGCAGCCATGGAATTAATGGGCTTGGAATAGCCTGCCCAGTAAACAGAGGAGTCAGAAAAAGCAGCACAATCGTGCTTAAAACCGTGAGTACGACCAACACCAAAATATAAACCAACACTAAAGTACGCGTTCTTTTTTTGGCTTGGTCTTGTGCGGCAAAAAAATCCATAAAAAGGTTCTAAATTAGATTTAACTGAATCGTAAACTCATCTATTTCAATATTGATTAGAACTCGACTTTAGGCACATGTTGAATTTCTGCACGGTCTTCAAACTCCAACATTTCTGCATCTAGAGGATGACCAAAACTTGCGGCAAACAAAGTTTGTGGCATGCTCTGGCGGTAAGTGTTGTAAGCCATAACAGAATCATTAAAGGCTTGGCGAGCAAACGCCACTTTATTTTCAGTAGACGTCAGCTCTTCATTAAGTTGCATCATATTGGCGTTGGTTTTAAGGTCTGGATACGCTTCCATCACCATATTAAAACGAGACATGGCGCCGCCCAGCAAACCTTCAGCTTGAGAAAGGTTTTGCATAGATTGCGCTTCACCCGGGTGTGCCGCCGCGGCTTTCAGTAAAGTCGCAGCTTCATTTCGAGCAGCAACTACCGCTTCAAGTGTTTCACGTTCATGCGCCATGGCCTTTTTGGCTACTTCAATCAAGTTGGGAATCAGGTCATAGCGGCGTTTGAGTTGCACATCAATTTGTGCAAAGGCATTTTCGTAACGGTTTTTCAAAGCCACTAATTGGTTGTAAATACTAATTAGGTAAATCACTAAAACCATAACAATGGCTAAAAAAACGATGGTTCCTGTTCCCATGCTATTTCTCCTAGGCAGCGAATAAAAAGTTAATCTCATTTTACACAGCTTAAAACGCTATAACTTATAAAATCAAACTAACAGCAGGCTTACTAGTCGACTATCTTGTTAAATATCTACAGCCTATCTCAAAAATTCCGAATCACAATGAGCAAAATGTCGATTAGAATGTATGCAACCTCTCAAAAACACACAAATTAAGGAATACACAGATGTTGCAAAGTCTTACAAATCTATTTTCCGTTAAAAAATTATTGCTTGCTTCTGCCCTATCAACCTCATTTGCTTTTACCCCTGCAGTCTTAGCAGATGATCACTTTTCAGAATCCGAACCGCAAATGTCGCAAAGCCAAGTGAGTGATGCTGATTTTGATGAAACCATTATGACCTTCCAAAAAGCGCCCCAATCAGCGGCCTTTTTTGATAATTCCTATGGATATGCGGTTTTCCCAACCATTGGTAAGGTGGGTTTCTTTATTGGCGGAGCTTACGGTAAAGGTCGAGTCTACGAGCGTGGACGTTACTCCGGTGATGTGGAAATGACTCAAGGAACGATTGGTCTGCAGCTGGGTGGTCAGGCATTTAGTCAGATTATCTTCTTTCAAGATCAGCGCGCTTACGATGAATTCACTAGCGGCAACTTCGAATTCGGTGCACAAGCCTCTGCCATCGTGATCACTGCTGGAGCCAATGCCGAAGCGTCAACCAAAGGAACTTCTGCATCTGCCAATTTAGGTAAAGATAAAGTCAAAGCAGAAGGCCAATATTACAAAGGCATGGCCGTATTTAGCCTTGCTAAAGGTGGCTTAATGTATGAAGCGACTGTTGGTGGGCAGAAATTCAATTTTCAACCGAACTAAAAAATAGTCGACTAATCAGAAAGGTATTTAAATGGATTTAATCGGTTGGTTAAATGACTTAATTTTGCAACTATCTGCATGGATGAAAGGTTATCTAAATGAAATAGTGCTTTCCATGGTAGCCACTTTGCTGGTTCTCTATGGTGACAAGATTATGCTGATGCTTCGGCAACAAATCGGCTCTCTAAAACTGTTTTTAAGGTTTACCCTGTTTGTACTATTCTGTGCTTTTGGATTTAGTTTTTTAACCGCTATAG
>JAASTL010000128.1 GCA_021767305.1 Piscirickettsiaceae bacterium
GAATTAGGGCCGCACGGCATTATGGAGTTTGTTAATGTGCAGCAAATTTGGGTAGGACCTAAGAAAGCGAGCTAATAAAGCCTATTAATAAAGTGATTTAAGAAACAAGTAAATAAAAGAGTTCATGTTGAAGCAATAAAGTATTGTTCGATTTTTATTGAGCAATGCTTTTTTTGTGTTTCAAAGCAAAACCATAAACTAACGTATGAGCTTTTTTATGACGGATTTTTTTTAGAGTACTTAGTCGACTACTTATGGTTATTAATACTTTGCTGCGTTAATGTTTTTCTATTTCTGAGTTCTCTAAGGTTGCTTGAAAAAAAAACTGTTTCAAAGCAGAGTTGCACCTTATTGGTTCGCTTTTAAAAACTTAATGCTCCCTAATTTTGTAAATAATGTCATTAAAAATAATTAACCTATTGAATTTAAAGCTTAAATTTGTGTTTTGGCACTTATTTCGTTATAGCAAGTAATTAGATTTTCAAAGGTGAAAGATCATGGCGCAAGCAAACTCAGTACTTTTGGTTACAGACGACACTATTGTCAGTGACGATTTAAAAACCGGACTCATGAACTCAGGGGTGAGTGAAATTCATCATTTCTCTACATCAGAAAATTTCTTAACCGCGTTGAACACGCTACAAGTCGATTTTATTGTGTTGGATATTGAAAAGTCCAATGATGATCTTTTTGAGCGTATTTCTGTCGTGGACGAGTATTGTCCGACTCCGGTAATCTGTTTCAGTAAAGACGGAAATGCTGAGGTAATTGCTAACTCTGTAAAATCGGGTGTGTCCGCCTATATTGTGGATGGTAAATCGCCAGAACGCATTAAGCCGATTATGGAAGTGGCTTATCAACGTTTTAAAGCCTGTCATGCCATGCGTAAAGAGTTGTTATTGGTAAAAGATAAGTTGGCGGAAAGGGCGACTATAGAAAAAGCCAAAGGTCTGTTGATGTCTGAAAAAGGCATGAATGAAGATGAGGCTTATTCAGCTATGCGAAAAATGGCAATGGATCAAGGAAAACGTATTTCTATCATTGCTCATGAAATCTGTACTGTTTTCCTTGGTTTGCCAGACTAGGTTTTAGTGATCTTGTTTGTAGGCATCGGCCCATTGCATATCAAATTCATACTGGTTTAAGTCCAGTTCTTTAGCTTGCATTTTTTCTTCCAGTTCACGCATTTCTGCTTTTAAGTCGATTAATGCGTGGCTGTTGTCTTCCAAACGGTGCATCTGTTTCGTACCTAAATGATAAAAACGTAAAATTTCCATCGCTTTCGCATCGTCATTATCAACGGCTTCTTTAAGGTGACGCATGACATTAGAAATGTACATTAAGTTGCGTTTTAGCTTCCAGGCATAAATTGCTTCTTTCATCCAAGGCTTATCGGCAAAATAAGCTTTCACAATCGCAGCCGTAATCAATAGCCCGACAAACGCTCCCATAAAATTAAGCACGATATGATTATTGGAATAATCACCCAGCCAATGCACGGTGAGTTGAGCCGTACCAAACCCAATTACTATAAATATAGCCATAATAATTAATGTCGCTTTGCGGGTTTGTTTGCGATAAAAAGCCGGATCTATCTCTTCTATTTTGAACATTTACCTTACCTAGTCTTAGTTAATGGGATTTATTGATTTTTCTTGTGGGTAAGGATTTTACTGACTTATCCTGCAGGTGTCATCTAGCAAATTTATGATGATTTGTCAGTTGGTTTTTATATTTAGTCTGCTCTGAATAAGTTCAGAATAAGTTTAGAATAAGTTTAGAGTAAGTTTAGAGTAAGTTTAGAATAAGTTCTTGATAAAACGAGCGTAATAAACAGTCTATAAAGGCATCAATCAATCACTAAAAGTTTTATAAAAAGCTATAAAAATCATTTTTATGTAATTCATCTAAAAGGGTGATTTGTATTTGTAATAATAGCGCTATACTATAAATGTAAACAAATTACATTAACTTAGGAGAATGGTTATGAATGTAAAACGTTTATTTGGTACAGCGCTATTAGCAACTACACTATTAGCTTCAACACAGTTTGCCGCTGCCGCAGATCAGCAGGAGTTGCAAGTTAAGCAAAATATTCAAACTCAGCAGCAACAGCGCATTCAGGCTCTAGAAGGAGTTGTAGGTCCAGTGGCACCAGCTAAAAATATGCAGCAAAAACAGATTAAACATCAATATCAATATAAGCATGAAAAGAAAGTCAACAAACAATACCCGCAAAATGGTACTGGTCAATTCAAAGGTCAAGGCAATGGTGCTGGCAATGCGATGAAAAATGGCATGGGTAGTGGAAATAGAATGGGTGGCGGCGCTGGTGGCAAAGGCCGTTAAGGTCATTAAGTAAGCAGTGCTAAGTTTGTTAAAGAATTAGGTTTTGAATGAGTTAGGTATTATGAGTTACGTACTAAATTAATTAAGTTTTTAGTCTATCCCCAATAAGTTTGTAAAAACAATATTAATTCAATAAAACTCGATTAAAACTTAATAAGCCTTTGCAAAGTAAAATTTGCAAAGGTTTTTTGTTTGCTTTCAGCTGCTGGTTTTAGCTATCTGAAGTGAGCAGGATTGGCATGGGTTTACACGAATTTAGATTTAAGAAAGGTTTTATCTGGCGTTGCCACTATTGATTTTATTGGAAAGTTCCAATTTTGATTTCACATCATATTTAGCGTAGATATTTTTAACGTGGGTTTTTACTGTATTCACGCTTATATTGAGTTCTTCAGCAATATCGGCATAGGATTTAGCGGCCAGCAAATATTTAAGCACATGACGTTCTTTAGTGGTTAGGATCGGTGTTTCAGTGACTACTTGAATACAACGATTTCTAAAGGTGTTGGTTTTTTCATCATGAAATGGGCTAATAATGCGTTGCATCATGCGTTTGAGATTCTTAAGTTTGGTCAAATTTGGTTCTTTGTTATCAAAATAACCAAATAAAAGATAGCCAATTGGTTCACCTGTTTCAATAGAGTTAAGCTGTAAATTCACCATATGGGTGAGTTGATGCATCTCTTCAAAATGACTGATGATGTGTTTAGGCATGGAATCGATGAGTAGAGATTGAATAGTGTCAGTAATGTAATAGTCTTCGTCACCCTTAAAATGTTTCTGACTCTCTTTTTTTAAAGTATCCAGTGCTAAGGTGTGTTCGTGAACATGATAACGACGTAAATAATCATGCAGAATCCCATTTTTGTCGAGAATGAATTCCAGCTTCAGGTGATCTTTTTGATAGACGCAAAGGATTAATAAATTAGCGTTGCTCTCACCTAAAAAGTATTCAGATTCATTTCTAAAAATGGCCTCAATGCTATGCCCAGCAATTAAGCATGATTGAAATAGTACGGTTTTTTGGAGGAGTTCAACATCGGTAATATCATTCATGCGCTTTTTTCCTGAATCTTTTTTATTATTTGAAGTCAAATGTAACGGATAAAACTTGATTACAGTTAAGTAATTTTAATATTGCACAAAAAAAACTATCTTTTTCACCCGTGCGGGTGATGACTGTTTATGCGTATTTAAGGGTATTATTAATACTGAAACGACAGAGTTATTTAGTAAAAATATAAGAGGATACTATTTATGGAAGCCAGAAAAATATTCAAACTTAGTCTGATTTCAGCGGCGTGTTTATCTGCTATGACGGTTGCGCAAGCTGGACAAATAACCGGTGTGACAAGTGGGGCTGCATATACTTCAGCGGGGTCGCCACCAACTGCATTTGCGATAGGGGGTTGGGATTTAGTTAATGTTTCACCAATGATTACTGACGTAGAAACTGGCGATGAAATAGCAAAGACATTTGATCCTACGACGGGTACTTATACTCCAATGGAGGTAGGTGATACTTTTAAGAGTATTGTTTTTGAAGATGAAAATAAGACGGAAGCAACGGGTTCTGTTCATGGTAAAGATTGGCCAGTTGGTGAGCCGCATGGAATTAAGGTAGCCAATAGTGCAGGTCCAATGGATTTACAAAACAATGAAAAGCCTGCTAGTTGTATTTTAAGTACCTCTTTTTATTTAAACAGCGATGATCCTAAAAACTATGTTGATGATGTCTACCAGCCTCCAGAAGGTGATGTTGCTGATGCTGAGGATCAAGGTTGGTTAAATTCTACTGATGAAGCATACGTTAACCCAACTTATTGCGACAGCCCATTCCAAACGCATAAACGTTTTAAGGTTGATGCCTTAACTCCAGCTGTTGATGGTGATCCCGCTAAGCCTGTTGATTTAGTATTCAATGTTGAAGCAGGTGAAACTGCAGTTCGTGAATATATGGTTTTGCAAAAACTTAATAACTACAGTGTGAATCAATATGGTGGTGTTAGAGTTGAAGTTGGTTTTGGAATTGGTGCAGAATTTGTTAACGCTGCAACTGTGGCAAATGTTGACCAAAACCTGAAACTGTCTTATACGGCGGGAGCAGCTGATGAATATACATTTGATGCGGAAGATAGAGCTAATTTCTCTGCTGGGTTGTTTGGCACGGCTGATAATAAACACCCTAATGATGGCTTCTTTGATACTAGAACAGCCGGGTATGAAATGGCAGTAGATGCAGCAGGTACAACCATTGAATCCACGGGGCTATTACCAAGCAACTACACAGCCATTTACGGTGATTGGTTACCCGTAACTTTGGAACCACAGGGGTTGTTCTTTGATGATGATAATGATCCATTAACTGATGCAGCATTGATTGCTTATGAAGGTC
>JAASTL010000129.1 GCA_021767305.1 Piscirickettsiaceae bacterium
GGTTCGCTTAGGCACGTCGTAACAAGTGCAAACATTGCGTTCAAGATTACTTGTTAAAGCTCTGGGCAACTCTCTGTTTTCAGTACTCATCAGTCGACTCATTACTCTTTTGCGACATGTCTAAAATCATAGCTAATTTAGGGCGACAACCACCGCAGCCTTGGCAGGCATAGGTGAGATCACTTAATTCATCAATATCATTTACGCCTTGTTTTACCTGGGCACAAATTTCATCTAGGTAGACATCATAACAAATACATATTTGTGGATTATCGCTGGCGTTTTCACAGTCCAAAGCAGAATCAAATTCGTTTAACTCACTCAAATTATTTAACTCAGGCACGGCTTTCCAGCTCTTTGGTGGTTAAAAAACGCACCACTTCTGCCTGATGCTCTGCGCTGATATTGGTAAATTTAAAAGCGGTTCTTTTGCCATTTTGCTGCGAGACTTCATTTTGATAGACGCATTCCGCTTCCGCCTGAATAAAATTATCATCCAAAACAAAAATGGAGCAAACTCGGTCGCCGGTTTTATATTCTTCCGTTGTTTGTAGCGCAAAGCCGCCCGCCGCTAAATTTACTGGCGCCTTATTCCAAGATAGAAAGTCAGCCAAAAACTTATTCGCCTCTTTCAATTCAGCATAATGATATTCAAATAAATTCAGTTTTTTCAGCATCACCACCAACACATTGGCAATCCAATTGCCTTTCTGCGCGGCACCAGATAATCCATTCATATATTGAGCAGCATCGAATTTACGAATGGCATGCTTATCACTAATAAAGGCATCATGCTGCAGACGCCTTTCAAAAACTTCATTCATTTGGTGGATATAATCATCTAATCTCAAATACATCGCTTTTAACAATGGATAGATTTTTGATTGTTCATCCAGTTCCGGCATTTTAGCGCCGGCATTCTGTTGCATTTTCTGTTCATATTCGCCCATCAAAATATGATCTTTCTGCATTAAACTCTGTTTTAGCAACCACTCCAGTAAATCTAACTTTTGTTGAAATACCGCAAACAGTTCAACCCCGCCATTATCAATATATTTTTGCTGAGCAAATAGTCGATCCAGCTTTTGATCCAACATTTCAAACTTGCCTTCCTCCATTGGATCAGCAAAGCTTGTTTGCTGTAACTGTAGGCACTGACGTACCTCAAGCAGTGGTTTGATAAAGTAAGAGATGTTTACATCTAAACGATAGAACTCACGGTGATCTTGCGTCATTTCATTCATATGTATTATTTAAATTGGTCATTCCTTATCATTTGAGAAGTCATTTGAGAAGGATTGCTGTTCAGAGTTTTGATACATGGCAATATCAAGCTGTTTTAAAAACTCCACCAGTGAGCTTTCATGTTCATAAGCGGCAACGGTAGAGATTAATCGTAAGGGTTGATTGAGGCAATTATCAGATTCACGCAGTTGCGTGGCTATACGATCAGCCAGAATTCTAGCCTCCTCAGGGCTCACCTCGGGCATGATAATCATAAACTCATCCAACCCAATTCGACCTAAGAGGTCAACATTTCGCACCAGATGTTTAATACGAATTGAAGATTCTATCAATAAACTCTGCATCTCTTCTTCGGTACAGCCTTCAACAAAATCGGCAAAGTTACTGATTTCAATCACAATGACAGAAAGGTCAGAGTGATAACGGTTAGCTCTATTAAACTCCTGTTGCAGGCGGTTTAAGAGATATTTACGATTAGGTAACTGAGTTACCGAATCAAGCGTTTTCTCTTCACGAAGCGTTTTTTCTACCTCTTTTAACTCATTGCTTAACTGAATTTGCGACTCTTCCAATTCCAAGTTTAATTGGCGCAGGTCATTGTTTTCATCTAGTATTTTTTGCTGGAAATTATTAAACAGGCGATGGAACGCCATTGACATCAACATGGAGATCAAAAACGAACCAATAATACTGATCAGCATGAGTTTATTAAGATAATCGATTTTCTGGTTATGCTGCGTGCGTAGGCGCTGTTTTTGCACTTCATAGCCTTGCTCTAGCATTTTCGGGTAGAAGCCACTACCAATAATCCAACTACTATCCTCTACAGCTTTAATATAAGCCATCTTTTTTTCTACCGTGCCGATATGCGGGTTTAACCAATGGTATTCAATAAACTCTTCCGCCTGACTATCGGCAGCATCCACAATTGACTTAAACAGCTGCTGTAAATCCTCGTCAGTGGTTTCAGACATTTTGCGCCCAACCAAATCTGGGCGGGTAAAATTCAATAGCAACAAGCCTTTGCGGTCAATGACAAAAATATAATCAGAATCGCCCTTTCCGATCTGATTAATGGTCTCTAATAACCCGGCATGCGCGGATTTAGTGGCGGTATCTAAAAACTCAGCAGAGCCGATATACCAATCGTAAACACCTAAACTGTTCACAAACGCGAGCTGTTTGAAGTGCTTGTCTTTTGGTTCCCCTGGTTTGGTAAAGCTATCCCATAAAAAGCCTTTACCTTGCGCAGAGGTAGCAATGGCAATCTCCTCTTCAATAATTCTGCGCCCGGTTAAATCCGTGTGATGCAATATAGAAGACTGCTCCATCGGTTTTAGGTAATCAGGGCCAAGCTGCAAAGTGCCTTCAAAATCGATAATCCAAATATAACTCTCACCGTTGTTCCACTGCAGCGGTCGCAACGCCTCAATAATCAACTCTTTAATCTCAGGTGGCGGTAACTTTTCATGGTAATGACTATGAATCGCTAACGCGATACGACGAGCATCTTCCACTCGCTTTTGAATACGATCGTGTAAGTTTTGATCAATGATTGACTGACGATAATGAATTAAATCCGCCATATTGTTTACACGATAACGAATACGGGCTTTTTCATTCTCAATAAAATCATTTTCCAACTGCGCGATGGCATCGGCAAAATTGTCCTCTTCAGCATTAATAACCAAGAGTGACAGGAGAAACACAAATAGTGGAATAAAAACTATCGGTGCTAAAGTGAGAAAGCGAATGGTATTTTTTGTTGTTTTCAAAATAAACCTAAAATTTATGGATTTAATTAACCGTTCATTTACAGAAATGGCTTCAGTAATTTAGCGAATAACCAAGATAGCTCTTATCTTAATGGCTTAAAAATAAAAAAGCACCTGAGAATCTCTTCTGCAGATGCTTTTAATAACTAATCCAAGTTAAATAACAACTCTTTAGTAAAGAGAAGAATTAACTATGACTGCTTACCACTAATCGATACATGATAGTGAGGGTCTTCAGATACATTCACCTCAATCAGGTCTTGAGCATCGCTCAACAGAACCTGACACTCAGGACTTAAGTGCTGCAGTACCAATTTTTTGCCGGCAGTTTGATATTTCTTAGTTAGATTATCAATCGCTTCAATTCCGGTGTGATCGTAAACTCGTGAGTGCATAAAGTCGATTTTTACGCATTCCGGGTCATTTTTTGGATCAAACATATCAATAAAGTTTTTTGCCGAAGCAAAGAACAGTGGTCCCTGAACTTTATAGGTTTTAACGGTTTTGCCATCAATCTCTTCAAATGATTGTTCCAACATGATTTTTTGCGCATGCTGCCAAGCAAATACCAATGCCGAGACAATCACCCCAGCAATTACCGCAACCGCCAAATCAAATACCACAGTCAAAACGGTCACCAAAACCATAACAAAACCATCCGCTTTAGACATGCCGCGCATAATGTTCCAGCTAGACCAGTTAAAGGTAGCAATTACCACAAAAAACATCAAACCAACCAAAGCCCCAATGGGCACCATTTCAATGAGCGAAGAGGCAATCAAAACGATTACCAATAGACCTAAAGCCGCAGTAATACCAGACCAACGCCCGGTACCACCAGACTTAACATTAATCATCGACTGACCAATCAAGGCACATCCACCCATAGTACCAAAAGTACCGGCAGTGCAGTTTGCCGCACCTAAGGCAATACACTCTTTATTGGCTTTACCACGTGTCTCGGTAATATCGTCAATCAAGGTCATGGTTAACAGTGATTCAACCGAACCGATAATGGTTAAGATAATGGCATAAGGCAAAACAATCCACAGGGTTTCCAAAGACCAGAATGTGGCCGGCAAAGTAGTTAACCAACTTAACCCTTGGAAGCCACCTTCAACACCATCACCATAAATTAATGATTCTAAAGTTCCAGAAACCGCGGCACGATCACCTACCGTCACCGCATTGATATCAAAGAAAATCACCGCTACCGAAACCAACACAATCGCGGCTAAAGCAGAAGGCACGGCTGTGGTGATTTTAGGTAACAGATAGATTATCGCCAAGGTCGCGGCAATAATCATCAGCATAATATTTAAGCTATCGCCAGTTAACCAAGCACCGGAAGCGTCTTTAAACTGAGTGAACTGCGCCACCAAAATAATCAACGCCAAACCGTTTACAAAACCGAGCATGACCGAACTCGGCACCATACGAATAAAGCGCCCCCATTTCATAATGCCGATAATGATTTGGAATATCCCCATCATCACAACCGCCAAGAACAGATAAGATGCGCCGTGTTCCATAACCAAGTGCATCATCACCACAGCCAATGAACCCGCCGCAGCGGTAATCATGCCTGGTCGACCGCCAAAAATAGCGGTAATCATACCGACAATAATTGCCGCATAAAGCCCTACCAAAGGATGAACCCCGGCAACAAAGGCAAATGCTACCGCTTCAGGCACCAAAGCCAATGCCACGGTAATACCGGA
>JAASTL010000130.1 GCA_021767305.1 Piscirickettsiaceae bacterium
ATGGGCAAATACCTCAAAACGTAATGTGGGCTATGCGGGTAAAAAAGATCGTCAAGCGGTCACACGTCAGTGGTTTAGTATTCATCTTCCCGGTAAAGCTGATCCTGATGAAAATTCATTAAATATAGAAGGGGTAAAAATCCTTCGCACTACTCGGCATAACCGCAAATTGCAACGTGGCGGCTTGGCGGCTAATCAATTTACCTTAAGACTGAGAAATTTAAATTTTGTGTCAACGGCAGATAATTTTGATATTGGGTTTATACAACAAGCAGTCGAGGCTACTTTAGAACAAATCAAAAGCCAAGGTTTTCCAAACTACTTTGGCGAACAGCGCTTTGGACACAACGGGCAAAACTTGCTCAAAGCCGAACAGCTCTTTTTGCAAGAGCCTTCAAGTAATAAAAAAGACCGTCATCATTCACGTAATAGAAAACATAATAAACTGCGTAACCAAGAGGGGCTTTATATCTCTGCGGCCCGTTCGTGGATGTTTAATGTGCTCTTAAGTCAGCGTATTCGTGCTGACAATTGGAATCAATACCTCAGTGGTGATGTGTTGCAGTTAGAAGGTTCCAAGCGCTGGTTTAGTGGCGAGAGTGAAGTAGGTGAAGACTTAACTCAGAGAGTACTAGAACAAGATATTCATCCTACCGGAGCCTTATTTGGAGATGGTGACTTGCCGTCGCAGGCGGAAGCAAAAGTCTTGGAACAAGGTATTATGGAACGGTTTCCCAGTTGGATGCAAGGTCTACAAAATCGCCGCGTAATGGCAGATAGACGTGCTCTACGAGTATTACCCAAAGCGCTTAAGTGGCAATGGATAAATGAATCTGAAATACTCGATTTACAAATCAGCTTTACCTTGCCTGCGGGCAGTTATGCAACCATGTTGTTGCGAGAAGTGTTAATAACTTCTGAACCAGAAAAACGTGTTTTTAGATCCTCTCCAGAATAATTTTTACGCTCATATTTGCAGTAGGTACAATAAGTATTCAGAGTCTACTAAGTAGTCAACCCAACTAATGCTATGCAAAAAGAGCCTTGAGCATCCATGTGGCAAAATCAAACCAAAAATACAGTTGACGGTTATATAAAATCCGGTCGCTTCAAATTGCCATTGCTATTTTGGATGGGCATGATTGGGTTTGGTTTATTGTTATGGGCGCTCAACTCTTTTATGGTTTTTCAAAACCAAGTTCGCATAACGCAATCGGCAGAAATTTCCGTTAACAGTCTTTCAAGTTTTGTTTCTGATTACCTAGATAAACATAAAACTTTGATTAAATCGGTGGGCAACCATCATAGTGATCGCATTATTAACCTCGCGAATGGGGGCGGTTATCCCTATGATTTGGATGAGATTACCAATGAGGTTTATACCATCTTTCCAGAAAACACTGAGTTTGCCATTATTAATGGTAACGGCAAGCTGGTCATGGGGAGTTTGTTGGAAAAAGTCGGTGAAGACTGCAAGCAGCTGATTCAAACCTCCATAAAGAAACGTCCTACCACGACTATTTCGATTCAATCGCATCTTTCCCCGCAAGGGCATTATCACTTCGACATTCTCTACCCCATTCAAAAAGCTGGTGTGCAAGCAGGACTTTGGGTAAGGCTCTCATTCCAGCAGTTGGAAGACTTTATTGAAAACCTCAATATCGAAGATTATGACTTGGTCATTACCACGCAGCGTTTTCCGCATGAGTTATTGATTGGTAGCCATCATGCGGAGATCAAAGAACCACTTAGTTTTGGGTTTGTGAATGGCGAGGAAGACAGTATTTCAGGTATTGAAGATGTTTCGTTAGCGATCGCCCCAATTGATGGCGCACCTTGGCAAGTGCGAGCTTTAGAGAATCACCAAGTTACGCAAGCCTTTGCTGAAAAAGCTTTTATGGCAACTTTAGGTGTATTTGCCATCGCCTTTGCCGTCATCGCTTCTATGATTTTATTAACCCGACAATTTCAGCGTGAGCGCGAGAAAATCCAACAAGATGCCGAGCACGATGTGCTTTTCAATGCCGGGCCAACGGTATTGATTGAAAAGAGTGCGGAACGCAATATGTTCATTAAGTACGCATCACCTAACTGTGAAACCCTATTGATGCACAAACCCAAAGAGCTCTTGGGTCGTGCTTACAAAGGTTGGATTTTGCCAAAAGATATTGAGATGGTCAGAGCCAAATTACTAGAGGCTTTTCGTCAGAAGTTGACCAAAGTGGAATTGGTTTACCGCATAAAAACCAATCAGAATGGCGGCTTTAGATGGATCTATGATTTAACTCATATTCAGTACAACCGTGCTCAACAACCCACCCTTCTGCGAGGTTACATCACCTCTATTCATGCGCAAAAAATGGCTGAAAAAAATGCCACTTCCATTATCAAAGCCATTCCGGAAGCCATATTTGTAATTGACTTGGATGGTTTAATCCTAAACCTGAATTCTGCGGCAGAAAAAATGGTGGGTATCAATAGTAATCAAATCAGCGGCACTCACTTTAGTCATTGGCTGAAAGATGAAAGTGTGCAGCATTATGAACGCATCAAACAACGCTTTTTAATGGAGGGGGCGAGCTTTGACAATCTAAGCCTGCATTTCAATACTCTGATTATGCAAGGTATGGATGGTGAGGAAATCTCTGTAGAAATCAGTTTTAACCAGATTGAGATTAACAATAAACCCTTATTAATCCAGGTTGTGAAGGACGTTACCTTGCAAGTTAATGTCCAGCATGAGCTGAGTCGTGCAAGAGATGAAGCTGAAGCCTTGGCAAAAGCACGCAGCCGTTTTGTGGCCACTATCAGTCATGAAATCCGTACCCCAATGAACGGTATTTTAGGCATGGCGGATCTGCTTTCTGGAACCATTTTAAATGCCAAACAACAGCGTTATTTAAGTGCTATTCAGCAAAGCGGTAAAACCTTGCTGCAAATCATTAACGAGGTACTGGATTTTGCCAAACTGGATGAAGGCCATATCAAGTTGCTGGAAGAATCGTTTGATCTTAAACAATTAATTAATGATAGCTTGCAACTGGTTGAGGTGAGTGCCGAGCAAAAAGGTTTGGAGCTAAAGGTCGAATATGAAGAGCAGCTAAATCATTATTTCATGGGCGATAGCTTACGTATTAAACAGTTATTGATGAATTTATTAAGTAATGCCGTCAAGTTTACCGAGCAGGGCTATGTGCTAGTTAAAGTCACTGCTTGCGCTGATGAGAGACAACATAATACGGGCGTTAAAATTCAGGTTATTGATACCGGTATTGGGATAGCCGAAGAAAACCAAGCCAAACTATTTGATTCCTTTACCCAAGCCGATGATTCAACTTCGAGAAAGTTTGGCGGTACCGGTCTGGGCTTGGCAATCACCAAGCAGTTAGTCGAGTTGATGAAAGGCTCAGTGCAGCTTGAATCTGTATATGGACAAGGCACGACTTTCTCAATTAACCTCCCATTAAAACCCGTTTTGCAAGAAAGCGTTACGCCAGCGTCATCTTCAGAAAACACTGCCATTAGCAGTGTGGATGACTTTGAATTGGATAGCGGCGAACCTATTTTGCATGGCAAGCAAGTGTTGGTAGTAGAAGATAATGAGATTAACCAAAATGTCATTGAGGCATTTTTACAGCGCTTGGGCGCACGGGTTGATATTAGTGACAATGGTTTGCAAGCCTTGGATTACTGGCGTTTAAATCCAGATTATTATGATCTGATTATTATGGACTGCCATATGCCAGTGATGGACGGCTATGAGGCTACTCGAATTATTCGTCAAGAAGAAGCTTTACTGCAAAAGCAGCGTGCCATTCCTATTATAGCCTTAAGTGCTAATGTGGTTTCGGAAGACCAAGATAAGAGTATTCAAGCCGGTATGAATGCCTTTATCTCAAAGCCAATTGATCGCGGTTATTTTGAAGCGGTTATTAAAGAATATATGACGGCTAATAACACCACAGATAAACAAAATAGTAGAGATGTATGACTCGCCAAACAGCAAATAACAAAAGTTCACATACAGCTCTGACTCCGCCTGAAAATGCGGATGATCTTAGTGTGGTTATTCTGGCTGGTGGAGAAGGTCGGCGTGTGGGTTATCAACAAAAAGCCTTACTGCCCTATCATGCAAAGCCTGTGATTCAGTATGTGATTGATTGCTTGGAAACGCAATGCCCTAATATCGTTATCAACGCCAATGCGGAACTGCCACGTTATGAACAATTTTCCAAACCGTTGTTTGTAGATGATTATGAAGGGTTTTTAGGTCCTTTAGCCGGAATGCATGCTGCTTGGGATTGGGTAACAACGGATTGGGTTGTGTTTGTGCCATGTGATAATCCACATTTGCCGGAAGACTTAATTAAACGTATGCTCCAAACCGTAAGAAATAAAACCGTTGGTCTTGCCGTGGTGGACGATGGTGAGCGTATGCAGCCTCTCTATTTAATGATGCATCGTTGCATGAAAGACAAACTGCAAGCCGCGATTGAGTTGCGTCACCTCAGTGTAAACCGTTGGGTGAAAGAAAATATCTATGTCACCGTGGACTTTGCTGATGTTGCAGAGTGCTGTTTTCAGAATATGAATTTGATTGAGTTTTATGACAAGGCTTAAACTTAACCGGAATTATTCAAGTTCAAGCCTAGTAAGCTGATAAAAAATTACTTTTTGTAAAGCTTTACTATTTTTTGTAAAGCTCTTCA
>JAASTL010000131.1 GCA_021767305.1 Piscirickettsiaceae bacterium
CGTTCCATCGTTTCTGCATCAGTGGCATTATCATCTTCAGCAAAATCAAACACCCCACGACTAAAACCTTTATTAGGAGCGGACATGGTTTCCCAGTTAGCCTGCCCATAATCAAGATAATCAATACCGCAGAGATCCATCAACTGTTCAAAACCAAGTTCATCTCTTAGAGTGATAAAACCGTCAAAAGCTAAATCTGGCTTTAGCTCAATAGTTAATTCATCAAGCTCAATAGTTGAATCAACTACCGCATCGCCTAAGGTCTCGTTGATTTTGGTTTGTAAATCTAATACTGACTGTTTCATAGTTAAGTCTACTTTCTAATTTCTAACGATTAGCGTGCAATCGTATTAGTACGTTTAATCTTATTTTGTAGCTGAACAATACCGTATAGAAGTGCTTCAGCAGTCGGTGGGCAACCTGGAACATAGACATCGACAGGTACAATACGGTCACAGCCACGTACCACAGAGTAAGAGTAGTGATAGTAACCACCACCATTGGCACATGAACCCATTGAGATAACCCAACGTGGCTCAGCCATTTGGTCATACACCTTACGCAGAGCCGGTGCCATTTTATTAACCAGAGTTCCAGCGACCACCATCACATCGGACTGACGTGGACTTGGGCGAAAGATAATACCAAAACGGTCCAAGTCATATCGGGATGCACCGGCGTGCATCATTTCTACCGCACAACATGCCAAACCGAAAGTCATTGGCCATAAAGAACCGGTACGAGCCCAGTTGATGAGCTTATCAGCAGAGGTGGTGACAACACCTTCTTTTAAAACGCCTTCTACTCCCATTCAAGCGCTCCTTTTTTCCACTCGTAAATAAAACCGATAACTAGAAGAGACAAGAAAACACCCATCGCTAACAGACCAAACGTGCCCACTTCGTCTAAAGCGATTGCCCATGGGAACAGGAAGGCAATTTCCAAATCAAAAATAATGAACAGGATTGCGACAAGATAGAAACGCACATCAAATTTCATACGCGCATCTTCAAAAGCTTCGAAACCACACTCGTAAGGAGAGTTTTTCTCAGCATCGGGTTTTTGCGGACCTAATAGATAACCTAAAAGAATAGGACCGACACCGAACAGAACACCTAGCACAATAAAAACTAGGACTGGAAGGTAGTTTTCTAGCATTGGCTTTTTGACCTCATCTAGTTAATTTTCACTAACAAATAAACTCTATAGTGAAACATAAATTAGCCACTGCGACCTCGCAATGGCATTTGAATTGGTGCCGATGGGCGGACTCGAACCGCCACAGCTTGCGCTACCACCCCCTCAAGATGGCGTGTCTACCAATTTCACCACATCGGCAATTTATAGCTTAAAAGCGTTATTCTGGTATTACAGGCGCTTTTGACTGTTCTTCACTAACAGGCGCTTCGACTGGAGCCTGTTGAGTCACACTCTGGTAACCTTTAGCTTGCTCATTGGCAATGTAAGCCAACACCAAACTGGTAATGAAGAAGATCGTGGCAACAATGGCAGTCATTCTTGACAGAAATGTCGCTGAACCGCCACTACCAAAGACAGACTGCGATGAACCACCACCGCCAAAGTTTGCGCCTGCGTCTGCACCTTTACCGTGCTGTATAAGAACAAGCACAATCAGAATAAGTGCAATAATTAAATGTATTGTTAATACAATTCCAAACATGTTTTAACCTGCTGCTTTACAGATAGCGATAAAGTCATCTGCGTCAAGTGAAGCACCACCAATTAGACCACCGTCAATATCCGGTTGACCAAATAGCTCTTCAGCATTGCCGGGCTTTACACTTCCGCCGTATTGAATAATTACTTTTTCTGCAACCTTAGCGTCTAAACCGGCTAATTTTGCACGAATAAATGCGTGAACTTCTTGTGCTTGCTCTGGAGAAGCGGTAACACCCGTACCAATCGCCCAGACAGGCTCATAGGCAATAACCGTATTATTGAAACCCGCAATACCCACTTTTTCCAAAACCGCATCTAACTGAGTTGCAATCACTTGCTCCATCACACCAGATTCACGTTCTTCTAAAGTTTCACCTACACATAGAATTGGGGTTACACCTGCATCAAGCGCAACTTTAACTTTCTGCGCAATTTCTGCATCTGTTTCGCCATAGATCGCACGACGTTCAGAGTGACCCAAAATGACGTATTCACAACCCATGTCCTTGATCATCTCAACTGAGATTTCGCCGGTAAAAGCACCCTGAACTGGCTCTTCCGCCATATTTTGCGCACCAACACTGATACGCGCACTATCTAAACTACGCGCCGTAAAGTCGATATAGATTGATGGAGGACATACTGCAACATCTACGTTACCAAGTTCGCTCTTCTGAGCATTTAAACCGGTTACCAAGTTCAAGATAGATGCCTTTGAACCATGCATTTTCCAGTTACCTGCTACAAACGGTTTTCTCATTTACTATTCTCCAACACAAAAGTTTTACAATATTAGCTTTTTCTTTTATCAAAAACAATATTGCATTTTTATGAAATTTCTGATTTGACCACATCAATTAAACGACTTGCAAGCGCTTCAACTTGTTCGCCATCTTGACCTTCCACCATGACTCGAATCAATGGTTCCGTTCCAGAAGCTCTGACTAACACTCGGCCTTTATCTCCGAGCTCAGATTCAGCCTGATCAACTGCCTCTAAAAGCACAGAGTTTTGCATCATCTGCTTAGCATCATCCACAACCTGATTTTTCAGTACAGAGGGATACATCTGCACTTGTTTAATCAATTCTTGCAACGATTTACCTGAAGTGACCACCGCATTTAAAACTTGTAGAGCCGCAACTATGCCGTCGCCCGTGCCAATCTTATCTAAACAGAGCACATGTCCAGAAGGCTCCGCTCCATAAACCCAACCATTTTCAACCAGAGTTTCCATAACAAAGCGGTCACCTACAGCAGAGCGTTTGAATTCAATGCCTTTTGCCTTAAGTGCATTTTCAACACCCAAATTACTCATTACCGTGCCAACTACGCCAGCAATTTGCCCTTGAGCGTGTGTTGCTAAGATATAAAGAATCAAATCACCATCAACCACTTCTCCGGAAGCGGAAACCATCATGACTCGATCCCCATCCCCATCAAACGCAATACCTAAATCAGCTTTTTGTTTTACGACCTCTGCCTGCAAAGTTTGAATATGAGTAGCGCCGCAATTCTGGTTAATGTTAATTCCATCTGGCTGATCACCTATGGTTATGACATCAGCTCCTAACTCAGCAAACACCATGGGTGCGATGTGATAAGTGGCACCGTGCGAGCAATCCAAAACAATTTTAAAATCGTCTAATTTCTGCTGTGATCCAAAGGTGCTTTTACAAAACTCAATATAACGTCCAGCAGCATCATCAATTCGGCGCGCCTTACCTAAATGTTCCGAGGCAACCACTTCAATGTCATCTTCAAAAGCGGCTTCAACAGCTAGCTCGATTTCATCACTGATTTTTTTACCGTCAGCAGAGAAAAATTTAATTCCATTATCATGATGCGGATTATGCGATGCACTGATCACGATTCCCATATCGGCACGAAATGTCTGCGTAAGATAAGCCACTGCAGGCGTAGGCATGGGCCCTAAGAGCATTACATCAATACCTGCTGCAATAAAGCCCGCTTCTAATGCCGATTCAAACATATAGCCGGAAATTCGCGTGTCTTTTCCAATCATGACACTGCTTTTTCCCTGCGCTTTCATAACGCGACCTGTTGCCCAACCCAGTTTAAGAATCTGGTCCGGACTGATCATGCCTGAACCCACACGATTTCTGATGCCATCAGTACCAAAATATTTTTTCTGCATATTAATTTCTTTTCTTAAATTGGGTAGACAGGAATCCGCTGTTTGAAAACAACAACGTCATCAAACGTCATAACAACTGTGATACAACACGTAATGAGTCAACGGTGGCTTGGACATCATGAACACGCACGATCCTTGCGCCTTTCAAGCCAGCTAAAGTAGCGGCAGCAACACTCCCGTAAACTCTTTTCTCTAGCGGCGCATCATCTAAAATTTCACCAATCATACGCTTCCTAGAAACGCCCACTAAGATTGGGAATCCCGTTTCTACCAATTCACCAAGTTCATTAAATAGCTCGGTATTATGCGCTAAAGTCTTACCAAATCCAAATCCAGGATCGAGCATTAATTTATTCGCTTTGATGCCCGCTTGTTCACACACCTCAACACGGTGTTTTAAAAACCCAATGACCTCTGAAACCACATCACCATAGGTAGGCTGAATTTGCATATCCTTAGGTGAGCCTTGCTTATGCATTAAGCACGCATAAACCTCACTCTGAGCAACAAACTCTACTGCACCCTCAGCCTGCAAGGCGTTTACATCATTGACGATAACTGCGCCAGCCGCTACAGCTTGTTGCATAACCTCGGTTTTGTAGGTATCAATTGAAACTGGAATATCGTACTCTGCGGTAATCCATTCAATCACAGGAAGCACTCTTTGCAATTCAACATCCAACGGCACTTCTTCAGCACCTGGGCGCGTGGATTCACCGCCTACGTCAATAATGTCGACACCTTCTGCAATCATCTGAGCAACACGTTGCTTAATCACGCCCAACTCTACAAACTCACCACCATCAGAGAATGAGTCGGGAGTTACATTCAAGACCCCCATCACC
>JAASTL010000132.1 GCA_021767305.1 Piscirickettsiaceae bacterium
ACACGGTTTCATCAAATGTTTGTTTTGCCTCAACCAACAGATCCCAACCACGGTTTTTATCTTTATCACCAATCCAAGTCGAGAAAGAGCCATACACCCAGCTACCCGCCTTAAGCACTGGCAGATGTCTGACTTTGGCACCCTGTTCCAAGGCTTCATTAAAGGTCACCATCTCTATTTTGTCTTTTTCCGTCAGCTCACAGTAGAGCGCATTGAGGAAATGACTGGCATTATCATGGTAATATTCCCATGCGTTTTCACCATCCAAAATCACCGAAACCACGTGTTCTTCAACCGAATCTCCGAGGAAATTGGCGATATTCTGCATATGCTGGGCAAAATCTTTAGCCGCATCATTAGGATGCCAGTCTTTATATTGGAAACCAAGTAAATCAGATAGGCCATCATCCCTAAAGAACATAGCGCATTTTTGCGAGGCATGCTGCAAAGGTCCATAGAGCGCTTTTTTACTATGTAAATCGTGCTCATTAATTTTGGATGCTTCACAAGAGTGACGCCAAACCCCTTCACCAGAGGCAGTCCACTTAATACCGAATTGATCCAGCAAACCAACCGCCGTGCTACTTACCGCCCCCTCAGAAAGCCAAACGCCATGAGGTTTTCTAGCAAAATAGTGTTGGTAAAGCTCAATCCCCTTCTGCATATGCCATTTGCTGCGTTCATACCCATCAGGATAAGCTTCGTAATGCGGCGCTGGGGCATCTGGCAAGGCGTCCCGCATACTTTTAAAGTCAATCAACAGCGGTACAATTGGGTGCCCATAAGGGGTCATGGAAATCTCAATTTGCCCCTGATCTTGCAGCGCTTTATAACGCGGAATAATAGAGCCAATCGTATCTGCCATAATTTCAATAATCTTGCGTTGGTCCGCCGCATCAAAACCTTCGCCTTTTGCCATAAGTTCTGTTACGCGAGTATCTGTTCGCTTAACACTCACGCCCATCCAAGCTAGGTGATACCAGATCAAAACATCAATGAAATACTGCTTGGTCAAATAAGTTACACAACGTTTATCAAGAATATTTTGTCCTTTACGACACTTGACCATGTCCAACAACTCTCTAAACTCCGGCAACACATTGATCATGGTCGGTTCATTGGCTTTTTGACAAGCACTCAGGATTTCTTTGCGCCCTTCCAAATCATCAGGAATCGGTGTGACCCCTGCCAAGAAATTAAGTAAAGGATCTTGCATTGCCGAGCCATCTTTTAACCAAGCACGCATTTGTGTCTCATAGTCATCTAACTGCTCAAGCAAAACAGGCGCAAAGTTAACTACCACTTTTGCAGCGGGGCAGTTTTCTAGATGCCAGACCATATCGGAATAGTCTTTAATGGCATGCAGATAGACCCATGGAAGTCGGTAAATACCATCCAAGCCGTCACGATAGTGCGGTTGGTGCATATGCCAACAGATGACGACTTTTAGTTTTTTGGGATTCATAGACAACTCCAAAAGTTGAGGTTAATAAGATTTTGAGACTAATAATTATCTTAAAGTGTGTAATTTTTGACCAAACATTTCCGGTGTAACAAGAACAATCCCGGAAGAAGGTTCAACATAAAAACGCTCTGCATCGTGGTCTGCATCTTCACCAATAATGGTACCCTCAGGAATATGAGTGCCTTTATCAATGACGGCATTCTGAATACGACAGTTGCGTCCAATTTCAACCCTTGGCAAAACCACACTATCTTTAATATGTGAAAAACTATGCACTCGACTACCGCTTCCGATTACCGATCGTTTAATACGTGCACCAGAGATAATGCAACCCCCTGCAACCAGTGAGTCAATGGCTTCTCCTCGGCGACCTTCGTCATCAAAGGTAAATTTAGCTGGCGGCATCTGTGCCTGGTATGTCCAAATTGGCCAATCACGGTTATATAAATTCAGATCAGGTTCAATGGAACACAGATCCAAGTTGGCTTTCCAAAATGACTCAATTGTACCCACATCTCGCCAATAAACTGGATCTCCCGCATCATCTACAAATGGAAAAGCCTGCACTTTCCAATCGTCGATAATAGATGGAATAATATCTTTACCAAAGTCTCTTGTAGAATTTGGGTTATCTTTATCTTCAATCAGTTTTTGAAACAAAAATTCTCTTGAGAAGATGTAAATCCCCATAGAAGCCAATGCTTTATCTGGTTTACCAGGCACTGAATCTGGGTCTGCTGGTTTTTCGGTAAATTTAGTAATTTTGAAACTCTCGTCTACCGACATGACACCAAAACCTGTCGCCTCCATACGCGGCACTTCAATACAACCTATAGTGACATCGGCGCCAGAATTAGCATGCTCCAACAGCATTTTGCTGTAATCCATGGAGTAAATATGATCTCCACCTAACACCAAAACATATTCTGGCGTATGACGACGCATAATATCTAAGTTCTGATAAAGCGCATCCGCCGTGCCTTTATACCAGTCCTTGTCAACACGTTGTTGCGCAGGGAGTAGCTCAACAAATTCACCTACTTCATAGCGCATAAAACTCCATGCACGTTGAATATGTCGAATCAGTGAATGGGATTTATATTGCGTTAATACGCCAACCTTTCTTATCCCTGAATTAACACAGTTGGAGAGAACAAAATCTATAATCCTGTATTTTCCGCCGAAGGGAACCGCGGGTTTAGCGCGCCATTTAGTTAAGTCTTTTAGGCGACTTCCCTCACCACCAGCCAATACTAAGGCCAATGTACTACGAGTGAGTTCTGTAGAAGTTTTGGTTTCGCAATAATATTTCATTCACTACCTCTCAGTGAAAAGCTAAAGATAAGATCTATTTAGTGGACTCTTTATTCGTCATCGAATAAAGGAGGGACAAGCTGTTACGAAATTAAATTATTGAACCAGAAAAGGCTGAAAAAATAACCTTATTAGTGCAGCATTGTGAAAAAATGCACCAAAAAAGCAATTTAAACCCGTTTTAAAATAGTCGTTCAGCTTTATATATCGTTATTATGCTGTTTTTTTCTGGTTGCGTTATTTTGAGTCAGCAATTAGTAAGCCCAATCTCTATTTTGGGGTTAACTATGTTTTGTTTTATGAAAATTTTATTAATAAACCCCAATAAATCTAAAAAAATTAATAAAACTTGATATCACTTAATTAATCCACCCCAAGCTTTTAAAACGGTTTGTTCTTTTGCGATGAAATTAGGTGAGATGACCGGTTTTGTTTTTAGATTGTTTACTCATATTAAGTTGATTCATTTAAAATAGCCAGATTATTAAAAATAACCTAGATTTGTCATTCTCAAATCATGACTAACAAACGGATAACAGAATTAAGATGTCTAAAGATTACACCAGTATTGCCCACCGAGTTTTTGATATTGAATCAGATGCCATTCTGCATCTGAAAACCCTTATTGATAGTGACTTTAGTGATAGTGTCGACGCAATCTTAAATACTCAAGGTCGCGTCGTGATTTGCGGTATGGGTAAATCGGGCTTAATCGGCAAGAAAATCATGGCGACTCTAGCCAGTACCGGTACCCCATGTTTCTTTATGCATCCCGGGGAAGCATTTCATGGTGATCTGGGAATGGTTTCACCCAAAGATGTATTTGTTGCCTTATCAAACTCTGGTGAAACAGAAGAGGTCATACGATTACTACCGTTCCTCAAAGACAATGGCAATGTGGTTATCTCTATGACAGGTCGTCCAGAATCAACTCTGGCGAAAAACTCAAACTACCACCTCAATATTGCGGTTCCTAAAGAGGCCTGTCCACATCAGCTCGCGCCAACCTCTTCAACCACTGCAACCTTGGTTATGGGGGATGCTTTAGCCGTGGCCTTAATGGAAGCAAGAGACTTTCAGCCACATGAATTTGCTCGTTTTCATCCCGGCGGCAGCTTAGGCCGTAAACTGCTTACTCGTGTTAAGCATGAAATGAAAAGCAAACGTCTACCATTTGTATTATCCGATGCCAGTGTGCCTGAGGTCATCCATAGCATGAACGAAGGACGCTTGGGGCTTTGCATTGTAGATAATGGCGAAGGCATTATTACCGATGGTGATTTACGTCGACACATGGAAACCGATGCGGCTAATTTTATGAACCTAACTGCAAAAGACTTAATGGCGGTTAAACCAAAAACCATCTCTGCTGAAGCGCGCTTAAGTGAAGCCGAAGAAATGATGAATGACCATAAAATAACTTCTTTACTAGTTGAAGAAAATGCAAAGATCGTTGGTGTGATTCAGATTTACGATTTAAACGGTTAATAGAGAGCGTCTTGTAAGAGTGATTTTTCGCCTCACTCGTACAAAACTCTCTATTAATTTAGCATCTCTGAAAGAACCCTGAGAGCCAACACCGCATGAACTTATTCACTTACCGACTGCTTACTTATTTAGGCTTGCCATTAGCAACCTATGCCATCTGGCAACGTTGTCGTAAAAATCAACTTGAGCACCGTCAAGATTCACAATACAAGTTGGTTGATCACTGCGTTAGCAGTCGTTTTGGGCTGAACCCAACCCCTTTTCAAAAAGGAGGGATTTGGTTTCATGCCGTTTCGGTAGGTGAAACGCGTTCTATCTTTCCATTACTAAGCGTAATCAAACAACGTTACCCAAACACACCTATTACTCTGACCAATAGCTCGATTCAAGGCGCTTTGCA
>JAASTL010000133.1 GCA_021767305.1 Piscirickettsiaceae bacterium
GTCACTCAAGCTGTAGTAAAGACAGTACCTAAGAATAAACCAAGCTCCGTGTCTCCTTCAAAAAGTACCCAAGTTAGGTATAAAGGTAATGAGGCTATAAAAGCTAAGCCAGCAAGTAGTCGTAAAGTAACGCAAGATAAAAAAATTGTTAAAGTTGAAATCAATAAAACGAAATCTTTAGTTGCTGAAGCCTACGACTCATATAATTCAGGTAACTACGCTAAAGCCGCCAACCTTTTTAAACAGCTTTTGGCTAAAGACCCAAAAAACACTAAAGCTTTATTAGGGCTGGGTGGAATAGCCGTTATAAACGGTAACTATGTAAGTGCTGTAAATTATTATGATCAAATACTAAAGAACACTCCAAATAATTTATTTGCTCTTGAAGCTATTGCAAACCTGTCAGGAAAAGTACCATTGAACGCAGAGTGGGATAAACAACTTTTCAAAATGGCTGAAATATATCCAAATTCAGCAGTTTTGCAAAATGCGTGTGGTAATTCTTACGCCAAGCGAAATAATTGGATTGCTGCACAGCAGAATTATTTCAATGCTATTGTGGCTAAGCCAAATAATCCTGATTATATGCTGAACTTAGCTGTGAGCTATGACCATCTTGGTAAATACGAGCTAGCATCTCAGTACTACACTAAAGCCTTGGCGTTTGTAGGAAAGTCTAAAGTAGGTTTTAATCCTCAAAGTGTTAAAGCAAGACTGATTTCTATTCGTCAATTAATGATTAAGGGATAATCAGCTAAATGCAGGCTCCTTTAAGATTAGGCGAAAGACTGGTTGAACAGGGTCACATTTCACCCGATCAACTGGCCATTGCATTAACCGAACACAAAAGATCCAAGCAGAGATTAGGCGAGATTCTTGTATCCATGGGCTTTGTCCATGAGGATGTAGTGCGTGAAGCCGTTGGAAGCTATGTTGGTTATGCTTCCATGACCTTAAAAGAGGTGGTCCCAGATCCAAAAGCAATCACTCTTGTTTCTGAAACGTTCGCACATAATTACCAACTTATGCCAATTTCTCTACAAGAGAATATTCTCAAAGTGGGTATGGCAAACCCTGGGGATATTTTAGTTTTAGATAAACTGAAGCGTCATATCCAAAACCCCCATATCCAAGTTCAACCCGTATTAGTTAGTGAATCTGAAATTCAAAATGCAATTGACAGTTATTATGGCTATGAACTGTCAATTGAGGGTATTTTAAGAGAGTTAGAAACTGGTCAGGCTGACTTAAACTCTATTTCGAGTAACAATGAGTACTCACAGCCAATGGTGCGTTTAGTGGATAACTTATTGACTGATGCTGTAAAAAGGAATGCCTCCGATATCCACTTCGAACCAGAAGAAGAATATATTCGTATTCGTTACCGTATTGACGGTGTATTGCAAGAAATTCGCTTGCTACACAAAATGTTTTGGTCTGGTTTAGTTGTGCGCTTGAAAGTTATGTCTGATCTTGATTTAACTGAGCAACGAGTTCCTCAAGATGGTCGAATGTCTCTCATTGTTCATGGGCGTCGTATTGACTTCAGGGTTTCATCTCTACCATGTAGTCACGGTGAAAACTTTGTATTGCGTATTCTCGATAGGGAAAAAGGCATAGTTCCACTTGATGACTTAGGGTTGGATAAAGATTCCTATGACGAACTCAAAATAATGATGGGGCGTCCTACTGGAATTTTGCTGGTTACTGGGCCAACCGGTTCAGGTAAAACGACTACCTTGTATTCAATATTGAATGAATTGAATGAGGTTGGTGTGAACATAATGACCTTGGAAGATCCTGTTGAATATCCAATGTCTTTAATTCGTCAAACACCGGTAAATGAAGAAATTGGTATGGGTTTTGCGGCGGGTATTCGAGCATTACTTCGTCAAGATCCGGATATTATCCTGATTGGTGAGATTCGTGATGGTGAAACAGCTGAAATGGCAATTCGTGCCGCGATGACTGGGCACCAAGTTTTCGCTACTTTACATACAAACTCTGCAATAGGAGCTATTCCTCGTTTATTAGATATTGGGGTTTCGCGTTCAATTTTATCCGGAAATATTATTGGTATTGTTGCGCAGCGATTAGCTCGAAAATTATGTGAGCACTGTAAAGAGCCTTATGAGCCTGAAGAGTTTGAAAAAAAGCTTTTATCAATCTCAGAAACAGAGAACTCCCAACTCTATCGGGCAAAACAAGGCGGTTGCCCTAAGTGTAATGGATTTGGTTATAAGGGTCGATTAGCAGTATTAGAAACGCTACGCTTTACTTCTGACATGGATGAGCTCTTATTAGAAGGCGCTTCACAACATTTATTGCTAGATAAAGCGATTGAAAATGGTTTTTCTACAATGGCGCAAAGCGGTATACGTTGGGTTAAACAGGGCAAGACGACATTAGAAGAAATTAGTCGTGTCGTCAACTTGACAGAGTTACTCTAACTAAATTCGCTGCACTTAGGTATAAGGTTAAGATTAAATGCAAAACTATAATTACACAGGGATTAACAAGTTTGGTAAACGTGTTACTGGTGTTTTGCCTGCAGCTAATGAGCAAGAGCTGGAACAAAAGTTAGCTAAATCTAAAATTGATTTGTTAAGTTACCGCGTTCAATCTTCGACTTTTTCAATCTTACCCAAACCCAAAGTCACTAGAAAAGATGTTATTAACTTAACGTTTCAGATGGAACAATTACTTAGAGCAGGTGTGGCTCTGCTAGAAGTCATTAACGATTTAAAAGACAGCTTTGAAAGTGATGCTGTTAAAGAGATGTTGGCTAATATTGCCGAGGCAATGCAAGGTGGAGCGACCTTTTCAGAAGCATTAAGTTCGTTTGAAAAAGAATTTGGTGAAGTTTATGTATCTCTCGTTTCAGTAGGTGAGAAAACCGGTAAGCTAGAAGATATTTTGTTAGATCTGGGTAACATGCTTAAATGGGAAGATGAACTCATCTCTAAAGCTAAAAAGGTAATGATTTATCCTGCGATTGTTGCAACAGTAGTTATTGCTGTAGTGATCTTGATGATGTTGTTTGTCGTTCCAGAGCTGCTTGGTTTCATTACATCGATGGGAGGAGAAATAGGCTTTGCCACCACCTCTTTGATATGGACATCTAACTTTGTGCAGAACTATATCTTAGAATTGATTATTGTTCCAATTGTTGCGGTATTTTTAATTAAGTGGTGGCGAAGACAATCCCCTGAATTCAAGCTTAAAAGTGACGAATGGGCATTTAAGATCTGGATTATTGGTCCTGTTATATATAAATTAAAACTGGCACGTATCGCAAATAGTTTATCGGTTATGTATGGTGCAGGGGTTAGTTTTCCAGATAGCTTAAGAATGTCGAGTGTAGTTGCAGGCAATAAATATATGGAGTCTAATATTCTTAATGCGGTAAAAATGATTGAGGAAGGGAAGCCGATTCATGAGTCTTTCGAAGAGGCCTCTGTTTTTCCGTTAATGGCGGTTCGTATGATTAAAGTTGGGGAGCTCAGTGGTGGAATGGACAAAGCTTTGCAGAACGTGAGTTATTTTTATGACCGAGAAGCGAAAGAGCTCATTGAAAAAATTGAGCCGACCATTGAACCAGTTTTGACCGTTATTATGGGGTTTATTGTAGGTTGGGTCATGATTGCGGTCCTTGGGCCGATTTATGACACGATTGCACAGGTGGCGTAATTATGAAATATGTTTTTTATGTAACAGATCATGGCGTCACAGCTTATGGAGAAAGCCGTGATGATATTAATGCCGCTGTATCCTATGACTGGAAAGAAGTTGAAAAGATCGAAGATTATCTTGGTAGCTTAGATGAAAAAGCCAGTGTTGAAGTTATTCTTGATTTAATTGATGAAGAGTTGAATTTTGAATGGAATGCCAAAGTCCATCCATGGGAAAAAGCTGGCATTGCCAAACGCCGCAAAGAACGTCTTCAAAATGACAGTACCCTACTTGCAGAAGTGAATTGGGTTGATGTTGATAGAGTCAGTGAAGACGGACGTAAAGAAGAACTAATGATGGCCGTCACCGTAGGTGACTCTTATAATGTATCAACCTTTTTACAAAACCTTGAAGCCGCGCAGGTTTTCTTAAAAAATGTTCACTCAAAAGCCTTTTTGCTGAGTAATTACTTTGACAAAAAAGTCCGTCAATTCTTAAAACTGAGTCGTAATGAAGTTAAAAAACCATTTTTGATGGTTACTAGGCAGTCTGAAAATGTATTCAGGCAAACTTTCTTTTATGAAGGTCAAATTCGTTTGAGTCGATTAGTTGAAATTGATGATTCATTGTATACAACAGAAGATATAAAAAAAGCTTTACTTAATGAGACAAAGCTTGCGGTAGCTTACGTTTATAACCAAAAAATTGTGCCGTTCAATAGCCCACTTGGGTTTGTGTTTCTAGATGGTGACCAAGAAATGCTGGATGGCGTTTTAGCCTCTTGCCAAGAACAAGGGTTGATTCGCTCTACTTGGGACCCAAAGGATTATTTTGTTGCCACCGCTAACTTTAGAGATATTTCTGCAGATGGGTTTTACTGTGGGCAAAAACAGTTACCGTGTTATTCCAAACAAGCAGTCGTCGATTTTCTACTAGTTTCTAGAGCTAAAGGTTTTTACAGCTACCCTTATGTTAATA
>JAASTL010000002.1 GCA_021767305.1 Piscirickettsiaceae bacterium
GCATGAGCACAGAGCATTCTTTCAACTTGGTATTGATCTTCACCATCCACCGTGCCTTTAAAGGCATCAATCAAGGCGATGTTAATCTCATAAGGCTGCTTTTCACCATTGGCGGTGGCACGCCATGAAACTTTTGCACCGAAAGATTGCAAGACATGAATCATATTTTGCAGTTCTTCAGGGTCTAGAATACCTTCTGCCGGGCGCACTCCAATACCATCGTGGCTAGCAATAAAGTTAAGATAAGTGGTCCCCATCTGTGCCGGCGGCATGGACATCAACCAGGTTTTTAAATGCTTAGCCGAACCGGTCACCATGGCATTGATAAGCAATGGTGGAAGCGAGAAGTTATACACCATGTGTGCTTCATTAGCGTTACCAAAGTAGGTTAAGTTCTCTTTTTTAGGCACATTGGTTTCAGTGATAATAATGGCATTAGGCAGGCGGTACTCAATAAGCGCGCGCATTAGCTGAATCGCTTTATGCGTCTCTTCCAAGTGCATACAGCTGGTACCGATTTTTTTCCATAAAAAGCCGATGGCATCCAAACGGAAAATACTCGCACCTTGATCAATATAGAAGGAGATCAAGCGCATCACTTCCAAGAACACTTCTGGGTTGGCAAAATTCAAATCAATCTGGTCATGACTGAAAGTACACCAAACATATTTAATGCCGTTTGGCGTTTGTGTCATACGTAGTAAAGGCGTGGTTCTTGGGCGCACCACTTTTGAAAGGTCATCTTCCAAACTGGCTTGCACAAAGTAATCCTCGTAATCCGGTTCTCCTCGACAGAAAGATTGAAACCATGGATGTTCACTAGAACAGTGATTCACCACTAAATCCGCCATTATGCGGTAGTCTTCACTAATCTCTTTAACCTCTTTCCAGGTGCCGAGCTCAGGATTAATCATGTCATAATCCTTCACCGCAAAGCCGCCATCAGAGCTGTATGGATAGTAAGGCAGAATATGCACCATAGACACCGCTTCATGCAGGTATTTGTCTAGCGCATTCTTTAAAGTGGTAAGCGGTTTTTCACCTTCAGTTTTAATGGAGTCTCCATAGGTGATCACCATCACATCTTCTTCATCCCAGTGCGATTGATGGGACTGAGGCAATTGCAGCTTGCCGGTGGAGATACCCGTTTTTTCAATAAATTTTAATGCCAGTGTTTCACCATCTTCATCCGGGTAAAGCAATTCAATAATTGGCAGAATGCGATCCATTAAGGCACAAAAGGCGACATCATCGTCATTAGTAACGGAGGGATTTTGAATTAAGGTTGGTGAACTCATTGATTAACTCCCATATTCTGCCATGTCGGCTTCCACCGCTGCAGTAATCTCATCTAAAATATCTGGAAAAGCCGAAGCCACGCGATTCCATGATGGAATAAATGGCGTCTCCATCGGGCAATCCAAAAAGTGTCGACCCGCTTTAATGATGTTTTCACAAAACATCTCTACCGCGGTCTCCTCTTTATGCACATCGAGTTTGAGACCATTCATTTCTGCATCATTGCGGTAAGACTCAATCAAGTCCAAGGCAATACGGAAGTAGGTCGCTTTCAGAGTTCTAAAACCTTCCTCGGAAAAACTCACGCCTTCCGCAGCAAGCTTGCGGAAAAACGCCTTACTGATATCAATCGACATTTTCGACAGCCCTTTTTGCGCGTCATCCGGTGAGAGGTCTTGATGCTTGTGATCATAAATATCGGCTATATCCACCTGGCAAACCCGGTTAGAACTGATATTACGGCGCATTTCAGACAAGACTCCTATCTCTAACCCCCAATCTGATGGAATTCTTAAATCAGAAATCACTCCCGTTCTAAAGGCAAATTCACCCGCTAACGGATAACGATAAGAATCAATATGCTCCAAATAATCCATCGCAGCGGCGTTTGAAACCCCAGCAGTTTTTTTCAACGCCCTAATTAAAGGCGTAACCAGTAAACGTGTGACTCGCCCATTCATAGTTTGGTTAGCGATACGAGTGTAAAAACCCTTCGCAAAGGCGTAGTTAAAATGCGGATTGGCAACCGGATAGATCAGGCGTGCTAGCAAAGAACGGTCGTAGGTGACGATATCGCAATCATGCAGCGCTACCGAGGCCACTTTGTCAGAGCCTAAAATATACCCAATCATATACCAGACATTACGACCTTTACCCGGCGCTTCTGGAGCAATATCTTCCTGCACCAGTTTCTTGTGGATCGCCTTCATACGCGGTCCATCGTTCCAGATAACCTTAATATTGGGCAAATCTTTAAAGTATTCCAATGCGTGGCGATACTCTTCTTCATTGGCTCTGTCTAAGCCAACGACAATTTCATCTAAATAATCAACGGTTTTTAATTCTTCAACGATTTTGGCGAGTGCCGGGGTTTGTAATTCAGAATATAGACTCGGAAGAATCAAGCCTAAAGGACGCGTCTTACTGAACTTTTTGAGATCAGCCTCCATATCCTCAGTAGAACGATCAACTAAATTATGTAAGGTACTGATAATGCCATTCTGATAAAAATCCATTTAAGACTCCATCTATTATTTTGGCGGAAGTTAAGGCTTTGTTCGCATCAGGTGCGAACAGATCTGCCTGTCAACTCGCCTGTAACCACTCCATTACCGCCTTGTTCCAGCCAGCAGGGCCGTAGGCACGGGTAGTATGTTTAATTTTATTGTTTATTTTCGGCGGTTTATTCACTGGCGAACGCACCACCACGGCATAGTCACTGGCTTCTAGTAAAGGAATATCATTTTCACCATCACCTAATGCAATGGTCGAAACCGGTTCATGCCAAATCTTTTCGTAGTATTGTTTTACAAATTGCAGCGCCTTACCTTTATTAGCGCGACCCATAACATGCACAAAGCGCCCACCGCGAATCACTTGTAAACCATGTGGCTCTACAAAGGCTTTGAACTTCATTAAATTAGCGTCACTGTCTTTCCATAACAGTGGCTCTGAAAAGTTACGCTGCTTGGCTTTGGCGGCTTGCTCTTCAGAAAGCCCGGTACAGTCAACTACTTGTTGCACATTCATCTCTGAAAAACTGGCAAAAATAAAACCAAATGTCTTTTTTAGAGCCTGCACACGATCAATAATCGCACTTAGAGATACATTACTTAATCGCACATATTCATAGCCGTTTTCAGCCTGCTCTAAGGGCACATGTTCCGGTAAATCATGTTCATTTACAGATCCCTTAGGCCAAAACACCCCAGCACCATTTTCGACAATAAAAGGAGATCCATTGTTTAACTCCCTACGAATATCAAATACTTCAGCAGCCGTTTTACTGGTGGTCAAAACACAAGGAATCTGCTTTGCTTTCAAAGCCTCTAACGCAGGTATAGCTGGAGAGTAATCATAATCGTGATGATCCAACAGAGAGCCATCCAAATCTGTAAAAACAAGCTTTCTCATAACCTTTCCTAATAAAAATAAGCATGTCGATGACATTATGCTTTTCAATCGAAATGCAACTCGTAAGCCCCTCTATTGCAAACCTCATGCCAAGAAAAATTACGTATTCAACCGCCTTTAAAAATCTTTAAAAAACCTCTTAAAACAATAAATAATCAATGTATTTCAATAACTTATTTAACATATCTAATGAATCTACAAAACCCCGCACCCTCTCTAACTCCAAGCCATTGAGTCCTCTTTTGGCACCCTTTATGCACCCTTTCAGTGCCAAACAAAAACATTATAAATAGTTGTTTTTAATTTTATTTTTTATACAGATTACAAAAATATTAAAGAAAAGCACCAAAATAGTGAGGTCCTTGCACTTAAAATTTCAACTTTTTTGTACAAAGTCTATTAAAAAACCTTTAAAAACGACTTAAGCAATTGATTCTAATAATATAAATACAACACTCCTATATTTTGCTTAGTTACATACAAATGCCTAGGAGAGCAAACATGACATTAGAAAAAAACTACTCCAGCAATGGTTTTTACGATGAATCAATTATGGCTGACGGCACAACCCGTCCAGCGTCTAAAGAGTTGTTTCAACATATCAATCAGCTTGGGTTTGAAGAATTAAAGACCAGACAAAAAATTGCCGAGAAAACGATTGCGCAAATGGGTATCTCATTTACCGTATACAGTGATAAAGGAAATATCGATAGACTCTGGCCGTTTGACCTATTACCCAGAACCATTGAATATGATGATTGGCAGAAAGTAACGGCGGGATTAAAGCAACGTCTTGATGCGCTCAATTTATTTATTGAAGATATCTATAACGATCAGAACATCATTAAAGACAATGTAGTGCCGGCTGAGGTTGTTTTGTCTTCCAAAGATTACCGAGAAGAGTGCAAAGGCATGAAACTCAAGCACCACGCTTGGGCCTGTATTTGCGGTTCCGATTTGGTGCGTGACGATGAAGGTAAATTCTATGTTCTAGAAGACAACCTGCGCGTGCCTTCAGGGGTCTCTTATATGCTAGAAAACCGCTCAGTAGCAAAAGCCGCCATGCCAGAAGCTTTCCAAGACATCAATATCCAGCCGATGCATCAATACCCTTACGAGCTCTTAAAGATGCTGCGCTCAATTTCCAATAGTAATTGTGAAAACCCTGAAATCGTGGTGTTAACACCGGGCATCTATAACTCAGCCTATTATGAACACGCTTTCTTAGCCCATGAAATGGGAGTAGAACTGGTCGAAGGGCCAGATCTGGTGGTAGCGGATGATGATTGTGTCTATATGCGCAATATCGATGGCCTGCAGAAAGTTGATGTCATTTACCGCCGTATTGATGATGCCTTTATTGACCCAGAAGTCTTTAATTCTGGTTCCGTTCTCGGTGTACCCGGCTTAATGCGCGCTTGGCGTAAAGGCAATGTTGCGATTGCGAACGCGCCTGGTTGCGGGGTAGCCGATGACAAGGTCTTGTATGCCTATGTTCCCGATATTATTCGCTACTATCTTGATGAAGATCCGATCATTGATAATGTGCCTACTTATCTGTGTAGTCGCAAAGAAGATCGTGAATACGTGCTCAAACACCTGAATGAACTGGTGGTTAAGCCCGCTAATGAATCTGGAGGCTATGGGCTTTTGATTGGCCCTAAAGCCAGTCAAGAGGAGTTGGATACCTTCCATGATCTGATTGAGGAAAATCCACGTAATTATGTCGCCCAACCGACTTTAAAACTCTCTACCGTACCGACGATTTTTGACGATGGCCTTGAAGGCCGTCATGTTGATCTCAGACCTTTTATTCTCCATGGTGCCAAGAGCTATGTGACCAATGGTGGCTTAACCCGGGTTGCCTTGGTCAAGGGCTCACTTGTTGTTAACTCCTCTCAAGGTGGGGGCAGTAAAGACACTTGGATCATCAAAACGGAGAACAAATAATGTTATCTAGAGTTGCAGAAAGAATTTATTGGTTAGCTCGTTATGTCGAGCGTATTGAAAACACCGCACGTTTGGTACAAACCCATTCACAACTCATGTTGGATATGCCTAAGAACGTCGATTTAACTTGGTACACGCTGATTGAAATCACCAGTAATGAAGACTTTTTTGCTGAGCATTACGACACCAAAACCGAACGTAATGTTGCTTGGGCATTACTTGGTGACTTAGATAATCCAGCCTCATTATCTGCTTCACTTTGGTGGGCTCGCGAAAACGTGCGCACAGCGCGTGATAGCATGCCTAGAGAGACATGGCGCTATGTAAATGAGCTCTATCTTTTAGTCAAAGAAAACAAAGAAGACTTTTATACCCGTAGTAAACGTAATGAGCTGTTGGAACAGATCATCCGTGCTTGCCAGTCTATCGCCGGGATGCTGCAAGGCACCATGAGCTTTAATACCACTTATCAATTCTTTTTACTTGGCCTTTCTATTGAACGTGCCGATATGACCTCTCGAATGCTGGATGTCGGCGCCTTTGTGGTGGCTAATGTCACCAAAGAACAAGAGGGCGAGCAAATTGAGAATATTCTATGGGCCAACATTCTTAAATCGGTAAGTGCGTTCTTTATGTATCGCCAAACCGTGCAGATTGAGATCAACGGCAAATCGGTGATTCGCTTTTTGGTCAATGACCAAGAATTATCACGTTCGATTCGCCACTGTACCAATCACATGCAACACTTAGTCAAAACCTTGCCAAAATCGGTCGCAGTGAATGACTCTATTGCCTTGCTGGATGAACTCATCGAAGAAAAAATCCCATTTGAACTGGGCTCAGACTTGCTTCACGATTATCTTGATGGAATACAAATGCGACTTTCTAATGTCCATCAGCAGTTTTACAATGCGTGGTTTAACCACAGCGTTGAAGAACAACAGCAGATGCAACAGTGAGATCCAGATTTGAAACGATTTTTTTGTAAGTGCGGTCAAGAAATATTTTTTAATAACCTTTATTGTGAAAAATGCGGGCGGGATCTTATCTACGATCCAAGCTCTAAAACCATGTGGTCCGGAGTTTTAACTGCCAAAGGTTTTGAAGCCCACAGCAGCAATATAGAGAACAGATCTCCGGTGTTTTTTCGCACTTGTTCCAACCGACATTCCAATGTGCTTTGTAACTGGGCAGTGAGCAATGAAGATGACCAACAGTGTATTTGCTGCGCTTCAACGCGAACCATTCCTGACCAAGGTAGTGAAAAAAACCAACGCCGATGGCGCGCCTTGGAGATGGCTAAAAAGCGCCTTTTTACAACGCTATTGAATCTTAAGCTACCTATAGAAAACTTCATGCAGATAGAACATGGGCTCGCTTTTGATTTTCTGGAAGATCAGCGCAGTAATCCCAATGTCACTCTTGAGCATGTGCTTACCGGTCACTCTGACGGCGTAATCACTCTTAATGCCATGGAAGCTGATGAAGGCTTCCTGCACACCATGAAAGAAGAGATGGGAGAAAGTTATCGCACTCTGCTTGGCCATTTCCGCCATGAGGTTGGGCACTATTACTGGGGGATTGTTATACACAATGAGTATCAGCTAAAACGTTTTAGAGAGATTTTTGGTGATGAACGCCAAGATTATAATGAAGCCCTAGAACGCTATTATCAACGCAAAAAACCCAACTTTCGTAGCAGTCAATTTATTACCCCTTATGCCAGTAGTCACCCGCATGAAGACTGGGCGGAAACCTGGGCGCACTATCTGCACATAGTCGACACACTAGAGACTGCAGTCAGTTATGGCTTAAGCTCTTATGAGCCTAAAGTGAATGATTTTGATGCCTGGTATTCAGAGTGGGCTCGTGTAGCGCAAATTATGAATGCGCTTAACCGCAGTATGGGGCTTTCTGATGCCTATCCATTTATTCTAACTGAAGTAGTTCGTAACAAGCTGCGTTTCATCGATATACTGATTGACGAGTTTTCTTACAATCAACCATTCAATACAAATTAATCTATGCGTTAAAGCCTTTACGGAACGCCCTATCTTAAGGCTTTAACTAAGCCTTACTTGCGAGTTTATGTTATTCTTCTCGTTTACTAAACCAAGCACTATTTTCTTGCAACAACTCAGGGCAAACATATGAATCCAACAGTAATGACTTCTTGGCGTCTCTTCGCCCTGATTGGCCTGCTATTGGGCAGCTTAACGTTGACTGGCTGTTTTAATGACCAACCTTCTGAAAGTGATATAAAATCCATGGTGGCGGAACGTTTTGACAGCGATTTTTATGGCATCTTCACCACCAGCAATGTGGTCAAAGAAAATGGTTATAAAAAGAACGAAACCAACTATGTTGCCGAAGTCACCATTACTGGAACGGCACAGCAATCCTTAGATGAATATGCACAAAGCTTAATGCAAGATGACAGCTTGTCGCCCATGGAAAAAATCTCCGCCACCATGACCGTGGGCATGCTCAAACTCACCATGCCGAATTTTGAAGCGGGTGATACGATAGAGTTTAAACGCAACTACTTGTTTATATACACCGATAATGGCTGGTTGCTAAAACAAGAACTTAAGCCAGACGGAACGCCGCTGGACGAATAGAATCACAACAAACGCAGATACATAAAGGACAAATCATGCCTCTATTAGACAGTTTTACCGTAGACCATACCATTATGAACGCCCCTGCGGTTCGTGTTGCTAAAACCATGAACTCTCCATCTGGAGACACCATTACCGTATTCGATTTACGCTTTAATAAGCCAAACGAATCTATGATGGGTGAAAAGGGTATTCACACTTTAGAACACCTTTTTGCCGGCTTTATGCGTAACCATTTAAACAGCGATAGTGTAGAAATCATTGATATCTCACCAATGGGTTGTCGTACTGGTTTTTACATGAGTTTATTAGGTTCTCCTTCTGAATCTCAAGTTGCCGAAGCGTGGTTAGCTTCAATGAAGGATGTGATTAATGTAGAACGCATGGAAGACATTCCGGAGTTGAACGAATACCAATGTGGAACTTACATGATGCACTCTCTAGAAGAAGCCAAAGAGATCGCCCAAGAGATTATTGACCACGGTATTGGTGTGAATAAAAACAATGATATTGCCCTGAGTGCAGAAACACTTAAATCTCTTGGTAACGAGGTTTAAACATTAATGAAAATCGCAATCATTGGCGCAATGGAAGAAGAGGTTAAACTGCTTCGCTCCAAACTTGAAGGCGCTCACACTGAAACCCATGCTGGCTTTGAATATTACAGCGGTCAAATTGACGGTATTGAAATCGTCTTGCTACGTTCTGGCATTGGCAAGGTCAATGCTGCCATTAGCACCGCGGTATTATTAAATCACTATAATCCAGATTTTGTGATTAACACGGGTTCAGCGGGTGGTTTTCATACCGATTTAAATGTGGGCGATATTGTGATCAGCAGCTCGGTTTGTCATCATGATGTCGACGTCACCCCATTTGGTTATGAACTCGGGCAAGTCCCGGGCATGCCGGCTTGTTTTTTACCCGATGAAAACCTGGTAGAAGCCGCGAAGAAAAGTATTGAAGAAATTGGTGAAGTCGCGCATATGCATGGTTTGATTGCCACCGGTGATCGCTTTATGCATCAACCGGAAGATGTCTCCAATACACGTAATAATTTCCCAGAGATGATTGCCTGCGAAATGGAAGCCGCCTCGGTTGCCCAAGCCTGCCACACCTTTGAAAAGCCATTTGTGATTATTCGTTCTTTATCCGATATTGCGGGTAAAGAAAATGCAAAAACTTTTGAGCAGTACCTAGAGCAAGCAGCCACTCACTCCGCCAAGGTTATTTTAGGGATGCTTAGCAAGATATAACTTAGTCTTTTATGGCTAACCCTGTAATGCTTTGTTAATAACATTATCGGGTTGGCTATTAATTTTCTAAGGGTTAAAGAGTTTTAGCTGCTGATTATGCAATTTACCTAATAGAATCACACCGATAATTGCACCTAATAGTGCCCATCCCATATCCGATTGAGTATCCCACACATAACCTTGTGTACCTAAGAAGGCTTCCGCGGCTTCATCAGAGAGCAGTGCCACCCACCATTCAATCAATTCATAAAATGCACTGAATGCCAGCGCCACACTAATAGAAAAGAAATTCACCCAAGCTTGACCATTCACTATAGCTTTACGAATTAAGATTTCACGCGCCAAAATCACTGGTATAAAACCTTGGGCAAAGTGTCCGACCTTGTCGTAGTTATTGCGACTCCAGTCCATCTCCAGTTTAAGCCAATCAAACAGAGGCACTTCGGCATAGGTGTAATGACCACCAACCATAAGAATCACGCAGTGAATCAATATCAATAAATACAGCAGTGGCGTTAGCGGAAAAGTTTTACGCGTTACCACAACTAAGATAAGCGCAATAATGGCAGGCAAGACTTCTAAAAACCAAGTAAAGGTGTCTTTAGGATTGATCGCTGACCAGATAAAAACAAGGGAAAAAGTCGCCAGCCATAAAACTGATTTAATGGATAGGCCAACAGATTCAGGTTGATGAGAGAAATCGGCTTTAGGCGAGGTAGGCATAGCAATACTCAATGAGTGGCAATGGGTTTTATGCTACGGCTTACTCATAATTAGGTCAATAAGAGTTTGGTCAACTATATTTAGTCGACTATTTAGTTCGACTAATTATTTAGACGTGGCTAAATAGTCGTTAAGAAACTCTTTAGCATCAAGCGGCGCTGACCAATTCATGCCTTGCCCCATGGTACAACCCATTTTTTTATAGGTCTGAGCTTGTTCAGCATCCATAATACCAGTCGCAATTACGCATAAATCGAGTTTTTTTGCCATTTGAATCAACCCCTGCGCCCATTTATGACCACGTTCCGTTTGTATCGATTCATAAAGCCAATCACGGTCCAATTTAAGCTCGGATAGGTTAATCATAGCCAAAGTTGTCATATCCAAAGAGTGGCGACCAATATCACTTATGGTAATTTGATAACCTGCATCGGTTAACTCATTGAGCACCTGCCCTAACTCGGCAAATTCTTGCAGACTTTTTGCGGTGAACTCCAATTGAATTTCAGAAGACAACAGGCCAAAACGCGCCAAACGTTCTTGCA
Organism: Piscirickettsiaceae bacterium; assembly: GCA_021767305.1. The sequence continues at coordinate 10,528 of JAASTL010000002.1, forward strand.
TAAATGCGACTAGATCGTTTTCTTGCCAAACTTTATCCATAACTGGAATGGAGATGACCATGTCATTTTTTTGTTGCTGCCACTGTTTTAGATAGAAAAGTGCCGAATCAATTAACCAACAACCAACCACATAACCCGATTGACTCGCATTCAGCAAATCCAACCAGCTCACTAAATAAGGACTTTCAATCTCCGGTTCATTCCATTTTGCAGTAATGCTCGCACCCACCAATTCCTGGCTACTTAAATCAATTTGCGGTTCAAACACCGCTTCGATTTCACCACGCTCTACCGCGGCTTCAAGCAAGTCCACCAATTCATAGTTAGACAAGCTCACTTCTTGGCTAATATCAGCATAAAAACGTGAGGTTGCACGACCCGATTTTTTTGAGATATAAAGCGCCTGGTCGGCATGTTCAACCAGTTCTGTCGAACTTTTGGCATCATGCGGGTAACAAGCCACCCCAATACTAGTGGAAATTTTCACCTCTTTAGCTTGAATCCAGAATGGGCGCGATACTTCATAAATAATACGGTGATTGATTGTTTCAATCGTGTCTTTATCAATCACACCCGCCAGTAGCACCACAAATTCATCTCCACCCAAACGGCTAACAATATCGCCTTCTCGTACCGCTGCAACTAAACGTGCCGATACATTTCTAAGCAACTCATCACCCGCCTGATGGCCCAAAGTATCGTTAACTGCTTTAAAGCCATCCAAATCCAAAAACAGTAATGCAAACTCAGCTTTATCTTTATTAGCTGAAATCACCAACTGCTCTAAAGTGGTATGGAAGTAACTGCGATTAGGAAGATGTGTTAGCGCGTCATAGTTAGCTTGGCGAAACAGATCACGGGTACGCATCTCAACTTGCGCTTCAACAATCTCTTTAATCTCAGAAGAGATATCGCCGGTATGCGAAAAACGTTCTTGCAAGCTGTGCATGAGTTTATTCAAGTTGAACTCTCGCTGACTCTCTCGATTTTCAGGGCTTAATGCCTGTTCAGTGTCGTTAGCCATCGTTACAGTATCCGCACTTTCGTCTGCCATAGCGTGTTGAGCCATTTGCAATGTGCGGGCTCTATCCTTCTGCAGAAAGCGTTCCGCTTCAGGGCTAATTAGATTGTCTTTTTGGGCTCGACTTTTGAGTTCGACCATGTTGCTAACCTCGCCACCGTTATGCCTTCTTTAGTTGCAAAATACCGTATAATATTTGCGTTTCGTAATCGCGCTTAAAAGCTCTTTTGGTACTTTTCTAAAGTTTTTGACTCAACGGCCGTTACTAAAATAATTTGATTTCTAACAACCATTTAGCAAAGGAGATGCCATGTCTACCATTGGTACCCCATTCTCACCCACTGCAGTTCGTGTTCTGCTTTGTGGCGCCGGCGAACTTGGCAAGGAAGTTGCCATTGAATTACAGCGTTTTGGGGTTGAGGTGATTGCCGCGGATCGTTATGAGAATGCCCCTGCCATGCAGGTTGCAGACCGCTCTCACGTGGTTGATATGTTAGATGGTGATGCGTTACGAAAAATCATTGAATTAGAAAAACCACATCTGGTAGTGCCTGAAATTGAAGCGATTGCCACGGATACTCTGGCAGAGATGGAAAAAGAGGGTGTCAAAGTCATCCCAACGGCACGTGCCACGCAATTGACAATGAACCGCGAAGGTATTCGTCGTTTAGCAGCTGAAGAACTTGGCTTGGCCACTTCAGCTTATGAGTTTGCTGATAATCTGGCAGATTTTGAAGCCGCTGTTCAAAAAATTGGCATGCCGTGTGTCGTTAAGCCCATTATGAGCTCTTCGGGTAAAGGTCAGAGTGTCATTAAATCGGCAGAAGATATTCAACACGCTTGGAACTACGCACAAGAAGGCGGTCGTGCCGGTAAAGGTCGCGTTATTATCGAAGGCTTTGTAGACTTTGATTATGAAATCACCCTGCTCACCGTTCGTCATGAAAATGGCATTAGCTTCTGTGAGCCGATTGGTCACTATCAAGAAGATGGTGATTATCGTCAATCATGGCAGCCTGCCGCCATGACCGACAAAGCTTTGACAAGTTCTAAGGAGATTGCCGAAAAAATCGCAGATAACCTCTGTGGTGAAAACGGACGAGGTATTTTTGGTGTTGAACTCTTTGTGAAGGGTGACAATGTTTATTTTAGTGAAGTTTCTCCGCGCCCACATGACACCGGTCTAGTGACCTTAATGTCACAAGACCTATCTGAATTCGCACTTCACGCTCGTGCTATTTTAGGTCTACCAATTCCAAATATCACCCAACATGGTTTCTGTGCTTCAAGCGTAATTTTGCCAACCGGAACCTCAAGCCAAACCGCATTTGGCAATCTAGACCAAGCGCTAACGCAGCCGGATACGCAAATTCGCCTTTTTGGTAAACCAGAAATTAACGGACGCCGCCGCATGGGCGTAGCGATTGCTCGTGGTGCCAGCCTGGATGAAGCGCTTGATAAAGCCAAAACCGCAGCCAATGCGGTTAAGGTAAGTTTTTAATTAGCAAAAACCGAACTCTTCATCTGCATCGCTTTTTGCTGGATTACTACCTCAAAGGCCTAAGTCATCCAGACTTAGGTTTTCATTTACTTCTTTAGCCCCCTCTGCAAAATCAAAACGTTAAATGGCTAATCAAAAACAACTACAGCCTAATTATTCTTTAGTATTCAACTGCAATAGATAAACGATTTGATCAAACCAAACTGCACTTTATTCTACTTTCCGCGTTAAAATTGACTGATAACTTTATTAGGAATACTCAATTCATGCCACAAAGCGTCAATGCCGAATTCAACTTAAAAGCCGTTCACTATGTCGGTTTTTCGGGCATGTTTTTCTTAAGTCTATTCGGTATTAATGCCATTTTTCAAAAACTGCCGGTGCTGGCGGCTGTGATTTTTGCTTTGATCTCTTTTACTGCCCTCTCCTTATGGCTCATGCATCGACACAACAATATAAAAATTGGCCAAAATGGAATCACCGTTGCGGTTAGTTTTATGACCGTCTACCTTATCTATACGGGTGGTTACAACGGAACGGGGTCTCTTTGGGGCTTCCCTGCGATTTTAGTGATTGTGATTCTACAAGGCTTTAAAAAAAGCCTGTTCTTACTGCCTGTTTTATTTATTACCGTTGCACTTATTTTCACCATTCACCCTACGGAAGCGATGATTTATGAAAGTGCCTATCAAATTCGTTATCTCGGTTCCATGGCGGTTATCTCCATCTTGATAATGATTTACGAATACCGACGAGTTCGAGCCGAGCAGCAAATTATTGAAATGAATCAAAAGCTCCACGAAACCTCGCTTAAAGATGCGCTTACCGGACTGTTAAATCGCCGCGCTGCTGAATCAGAATTACAAAAGCAGTTCGCCAAATTTCAACGCCATCAGACGCCGTTATCCGTTGTGATGCTCGATATCGATCATTTTAAAAACATTAATGACACCCTTGGGCATTCTGCTGGAGACAAGGTACTCATTGAAGTCGCCAAAACCCTATCGGAGTTCTCTCGAGTTGAAGATAGTGTTGCACGCTGGGGTGGGGAAGAGTTTTTGATCATACTTCCAAACAGTAATTTATATGAAGCAACCCAAACTGCTGAAAAGATGCTGAAGCACCTTAGAAATATGACCTTTAGTGATTTGAATATAGAAGATCCTGTAACAGCAAGCTTTGGTGTACAAAACCTAATGCCAACCCAAGACTTGGAAAGCCTATTAAAAGCGGTAGATAAAAAACTTTACCGTGCTAAAGAGTTGGGAAGAAATAGAGTGGTTTACCAAGAGCAAAATTAACCCCTTCAATTAACTATCTAACCTTCCCCCTCAGAACTTGGATAATTGCTATTACCATACAACTAAAAGTTCTTCTCTTTCAACTTAATGAAAAATTATTAACTTAATAATATCAAGTAGATAAGTTGATTAACGACCACATTTAAAGCCTTGAAATTAAAATCTGGCACGCTCCTTGTTTTAGGCTTAGTGAAACTATAAAGAAGTATAAAAGATTCGCTAAACACACAATACCAACAAGGGGAAGTATCATGACTCATAACAATATGACTTCTGAAGAAGTGAAAGCGCCTATTCTAGAAGAGTATCGCCGCAGTCAAGCTGCGGAAAAAGAGCTTTCTGAGAACCCAAGCAAAACAATTTTATTACTCTTACAAGGCTCGGTAGACAAAGGAAACCTTGCCAAAGTTTGTCACCAAAGCCAAGCATTAGTAGAAAAAGGCTTTCACCTAGGTCGTATGACCACTATTCTTGATGCACTTCGTGACCGTTTGAGCCTGACTAAAGAGTTTCCAATTTCATACGATCTTGAAGAGCTTTACCGTTATGCCGATAAAAGCATTCAAGAAGCGGTGTTTGAAAAAGATACTTTCTATTTAGACAGCGCTGTCGAAATTTTGACTGAACTTCGCAATGCCTGGCTAGAAATGATGCAACAACAAGGGTTATTGGATAACGCTCAATAAGTAGTACGATTAGTTATTGAGCCACTTCCTTTTATAGTTAGCTCGTATAGTCAACTTGTATAGTTTGTGTTTCAGGATCACTGTTTTTTGACAGTTTTTACTTTAGAACAACTTAAATGCTGATTGCATCAAGTCAAAAAAGTGATCCTTTTCAATCACCTCAATATCACGTCTTAAATAATCCTTAGCTAGCATTTTTCTTAGTGATTCCTCTTACCTATACCCCAGTAACTCACACTAACCAAAGATAGATATCATCCAACCTGCCTAAGTAGTCGACTAATTAGGTCAATCCACGCCAATTTCTTCCACGATTTTTAACCCTTTCAGACCCGCATTAGTAAGTAATAATTAAAACAATATTAAGCATTTAGCACTCTCTTGCAATGAGTGCTAAAAATAGGTTATAGTTTAGTTAGAAAAACTTTTTATGGAGGGAGTTATGTCTACAAAACTTACAACTTGCTCACAGTCTAACAACACTGCGGTAGCAACCATTCAACTGAATGAATTAGCTCCAGGACAAAACTTGGAGTCTTATCTTCATGTTGTTCAGAAAATCCAACAACTGGATGCCGCTGAAGAACGTGCTCTTGCTGAACGTCTTTACTACCAAAAAGATGTTGAAGCGGCACGCCAGTTGATTTTGTCTTCTTTACGTTATGTGGTGCCCGTAGCGCGCTCATACCGTGGTTACGGTTTACCGCTTGGAGATATTATTCAAGAAGGTAATATCGGCTTAATGAAAGCGGTTAAACGTTTTAACCCTGAAGAGGGCGTACGTTTAATGACCTTTGCGGTGCATTGGATTCGTGCTGAAATTAATGAATACGTGATTAAAAACTGGCGTATTGTGAAAACCGCCACCACTAAAGCACAGCGTAAATTGTTTTTTAAACTGCGCAGTACGAAAAAAGCGTTGGAATGGTTCGGTGATAAGGATGCCGATAAAGTTGCTGCAGAACTAGGGGTAACCCGTAAAGATGTTCTGGAGATGGAAACTCGTCTTTATGGTAAAGACCTTTCCGTTGATATGAATGCAGATGATGAAAATGAAAACACCACTTTCCCTGTATTGATCAGCCAAGAAGCGGATCCAGAAACCATTGCTTTGCAGGAGAACCAAGCAAATTACGAGATGCAGCGCATGCAAGAAGCACTTGCCACGCTTGATGATCGAAGCCGTGACATCTTGCAAAAACGCTGGTTGACTGAAGATAAAATAGGTTTGAAAGAACTTTCTGCTGAATATGGTGTTTCTATGGAACGTATTCGCCAGATTGAAAATCAAGCTCTAAATAAAATGAAAAATCTTCTAGTTGCTTAATTTCTAGTTCGATTACCATGCTAAAGCTAAAGCTCGTTTTGAAATTTTCAATCGGGCTTTTTTATTGCCCAAAACAGAGTCATTAACCGATACCTAACAAAACTCATCTAGAGCCTCCATACAATTGTCACAAAACTTATACACAGGTAACTTGCTTTGTATAAGTTTTTTTGGTTAGATTACAGGACTATTATTTTAAGAGGTCAGAATCATGCTATCTAGAGAAGAATCTTCCCTGACACCCAACAGTGCTATTTCTTTAACTCATCCGCATTTTTCGCGAGAAGACTTAATCACTGAAATGCCGTACCTTTTGAGCGGTGATATAGAAAGCAAGCGCCAAGAAATCAAAACCTATTTCAATAAAACTTATGAAGGTTATGAAGCGCTGTTTGAAACCCTAAAAGATGATTCTGCCTTTTACGAACGTCCATGTTCTTTACGTCACCCTTTGATTTTCTATTATGGCCATACCGCCACCTTCTTTACCAATAAACTGGTGCTTGCCAAATTACTGCCAGATCGCATCAACCCAAAAATTGAATCGATGTGTGCCATTGGGGTAGATGAGATGTCATGGGATGACCTTGATGAAACCCATTACGACTGGCCTAGTGCAGATGAAGTTCGTGAATACCGCAATGAAGTTAAGGCGGCCGTAAACCATCTTATCGATACCATGGAATTCAGTATGCCAATCGATTGGCAAAGCCCGATGTGGCCTGTGTTAATGGGAATTGAACATGAGCGCATTCACCTCGAAACTTCATCAGTATTGATCCGTCAGCTTCCTATTGAATCGGTACAACATTCAGCGCTTTTCCCAATTTGTCCAAGCCGTGGCGAGGCACCTGCCAATGAAATGCTCGCAGTACCGGCGGGGCGCGTTGATATTGACCATCAAGACCCCGCTCCAACCTATGGTTGGGATAATGAATACGGGCAACACCA
>JAASTL010000134.1 GCA_021767305.1 Piscirickettsiaceae bacterium
CGTTTAGGTGGAGATGAGTTCCTTATTATCTTTAATGAAAATACGCCGTTAGAAAACTTGGTTAACATTATTGAACGCTTACAAGACGAACTCGCAAAACCCACCTTTATTAATGATAACGAATTCATCACTTCTGCGAGTATAGGCATCTCTTGCTATCCAACCGATATACCCGCCAATGCCGATTCACCAGACCAACATCTAATCAAGTCGGCTGACATTGCTATGTATGAGGCAAAAAACCAAGGTAAAAATCAATTTCATTTTTACGATGCTCAGTTAGAAGCCAAAATTCGTCATGACCATGAAACCGCGGCGGAAATCAAAAAAGCTATTGAATTGGATGAATTCGAACTCTTTTACCAGCCTCAAATTGATAGCAAAACCGGTAAAGTTCATGCCGCAGAAGCCCTTATTCGCTGGTGGCACCCAGATAAAGGCTTAATTATGCCTGGTGCATTTATAGAACAAATTGAAAAGGGCTGTCACACCACTGCATTTGGTGAATGGGTAATCAGACATGCCATTCAGCAACAACAGTCTTGGCAAAAAAATGGCATTGATATCAAAGTATCTATCAATTTATCGGTTAAACATATTCTTTCTAGCTTGTTCTATGAATCCATGCTCAACCTCATCAAAGAGCTTCAAGTTGACCTTGACAAGGTAGTATTTGAAATTACTGAATATGAACTCATTCAATCGGAAAACAACGCTATTGAGGACTTGAAGAAATTGCAAGAATTGGGTTTTAAATTCCATTTGGATGACTTTGGAACCGGTTACTCATCACTGAGTTATTTGAGCCAACTGCCTATTGAAAGCATTAAGATTGATAAAAGTTTTATTGACTACATTAGACCGGAATCAAAACAGCAGAATTTGGTGGATGCGATTATTCATATTAGCGATATTCTGGGTAAAAGCATTATTGCCGAAGGCGTGGAAACCGCGTACCAAGTTGAGTTTTTACAACAAGCCGGCTGTGAGTTTTTGCAGGGTTATTATTTCTCTAAGCCACTGAGTACGCGAGATTTTGAAAAATATTATTTTGAGAATGCTTAGGGTTTAAAGTGTTCCGGTCGAACCAAAGCCACCCACACCGCGTTCAGTCGCATCACCAAACTCTTCAACTTGAGTAAATACAGGTTGCAGTACCGGAACAATCACCATCTGTGCAATACGTTCACCCACCGCAACGCTATAAGCGGTTTCACTGCGATTCCAGCAAGATACCATTAATGGACCTTGGTAATCCGAATCAATCAAACCGACCAAATTACCCAATACAATACCGTGTTTGTGTCCTAAACCAGAACGTGGTAGTAGCATCGCGGCCAACCCGGGATCATCCAAGTGAATCGCCATCCCCGTTGGGATGAGCACCGTTTCACCAGGCTGAATAGTCATCTCCTCATCAATACAGGCGCGTAAATCCAACCCGGCAGACCCTTTTGTACCGTAATGCGGCATTTCAATCTCATTACCTAATCGAGCATCGAGAATTTTGTATTCAACCTGAATGGTCATGCTGACTCCTTTAAATTTACCTTTAACTTACTTTAACTTATTTATATCGTTTTCAATGGCCGCTATTTTACAACAGCCTATTGAGCACATAGTGCCATAATATAGTCGATTATCTAGTCGACTATTTAGTCAACAATTTAATAGCTGTGCTCACGCTGTTTGAATTCCCATTCACTAATGATTTACACTGACTAGACGGTTTTAATTTTTTGTTTTTCGTTTTAATCGATTTCGATTAGGAAATTAATATGACAGCATGTGACACTTCGACCACCAATAAAACTCTGGCACGCTTACAGACGTTAGGTGAAGAAATCGCCAACAGTTTGAGTCATGGCCTGGCATTGTTAGCAGTTCTTATCGGCACTCCGTTTTTAATTGTACACGCCGCACAATCTGATAATGTTGGCTACTTGGTTGGTGTGTGTATTTTTAGTGCCAGTCTGATCCTTTTGTATTTAAGTTCTACGCTTTACCACTCAATACCCAATGGCAAACTCAAAAAAGGCTTTCAAGTTATTGATCACTCGATGATCTTTATCCTCATTGCCGGAACCTACACCCCGTTTACTATTGGTGTATTAGACGCCGGCTGGGGCTGGTCACTGTTTGGCGTGGTTTGGGGGCTAGCCTTAATTGGTATTGGCTTTAAAATCTTTGCCGGAGCGCTGAACCGACCCATCTTTGATAATGTGCTCTACTTGGTGATGGGTTGGTTAGTGGTGATTGCGATTGATCCTTTAACCAGCAATCTTTCTACTGCCGGCTTTTACTGGTTAGTGGCGGGTGGCGTTTTCTATAGTTTAGGTATTGTGTTTTATCTCACTGACCATCGTTTGGTGTTTGGACACTTTATCTGGCATCTGTTTGTGGTGGCAGGAAGTTTGAGTCACTTTTTTGCGGTCTGGTATGCCAGCCCAGTTTATCTTAACAATTTATCTTAATAAAACGGATCATCACACGTGGCCATTCAAGAAAATACCCAGCAACAAAACAACCAACAACCAAGCAGCCAAGAACAAGACAACCAACCTCTCTATAAAGCATTTGAATTCATTACCGGTGATGAAGATGCCCGTGTTTGCAAAGATATTTCTGATAAAGCGTGTCACCACCAACCGCGTAACTTTTTTAGCTATCTCATTGCCAATTTCGTTGGCAAAATCGCTGATGAACTGGCGAGCGCCAAACTCATCCTACCTTGGCTTATGTCGGCATTGGGTGCGCCGGCTGCCTTAATTGGTTTTTTAGTACCGATTCGAGAAGCTGGGGTTTTGCTACCGCAACTGTTTGTTGCCGCTGCCGTGCGCAATTTACCAAAACGTAAAGGCGTGTGGCTGTTAGGTGCTTCACTGTCTGGCGTTGCCTTGTTGCTCATGGCATTGACCGCCTCTAGTTTCACTGGCGCAACTGCGGGCTGGGCTTTACTGGGCGCTTTGGTGATATTTAGTTTAGCGCGCGGTTTATGCTCGGTTTCTGCCAAAGATGTCTTAGGTAAAACCGTATCTAAAGGAAGCCGAGGGGTATTAATGGGAGTCAGTGCCGGTTTAGCCGGAGTCGCGACTTTAGGCGTGGGGGTTTATCTAGAATTCTTCAATAGCCAGCCAGCAGTCGAGACACTGATTATGTTACTTATTTTAGGTGGCTTACTCTGGTTTATTGGTGTGGCATTTTTTAGTTTAATCAATGAACAAGACGGTGCCACAGAAGGCGGTGGCAATGCGTTTAGTGCTGCCTTTGAAAGCTTTGGTCTAATTAAATCAGATGCTTTATTCCGTAATTATTTAATCGGCCGCATTCTTCTCTTGAGTAGCGCTTTAGTTCCGCCTTTTTATATTGTGCTTGCACAACAATATAGTGGTGGGGAGTTGACAGGTTTGGGCATGTTAATCATCAGTAGCGGTTTAGCTAGCATGGTCAGTGCGCCCATTTTTGGCAAACTCGGTGATCGTTCAAGTCGTTTAGTCATGGCACTCTCTTCCCTAGCGGTGGGCATTATTGGGATAGTGCTGTTTTTCATGGTGCAAAATGGCAGTGACTTACTTAGCCACCCATTAACTCACGCATTTCTGTTTTTTCTGATAACGGTATTTCATGGCGGTCTTCGACTAGGTCGTAAAATCTACCTAGTGGATATGGCAACCGCCGATAATCGCGCCACCTATGTCGCCTTAAGTAATACTATTATCGGTATTGCCATGCTATCCGGCGGTTTAATTGGTATTTTGGCTGACCTCTATTCAGTTGAATTTGTGATTTTGCTACTGAGCCTAATTGCACTCTTTGCCGCATGGTGGAATGCACGTTTAAAAGAGGTCAGTGCTCATGCAGATGATGAATAAAACCAATAAACAGTCGACAACTTGCTAAAAGCTGAGTAACTTAGACCTAAATAACCGATTAAATACTATAAAACCTTAACCACGCGAAATTAGAGCTCTATGGAAACCATTAATCAAATTCTATCTACCGCAAGCAGCTGGGCTTGGGGCCCAGTTATGTTAATCCTGCTTTTAGGTACGGGCGTTTATCTCACCATCAAACTGCGCTTTTTACCCTTACGTAATCTTTTTTACGCGTTTAGTTTGCTGTGGAAAAGTCGCGCATCCAAAGAAGAGGGAGACATCCCCCCTTTTGGCGCTTTAATGACCGCCATGGCAGCTACGGTAGGTACCGGGAATATTGCCGGGGTTGCGGCAGCTCTATTTATTGGTGGCCCAGGTGCTATTTTCTGGATGTGGATTACCGCCTTGGTCGGCATGGCAACTAAATACTCAGAAGCCGTGCTTGCTGTAAATTACCGAGAGGTAGATGATGATGGTCGCCACGTGGGTGGCCCGATGTACTACATCAAAAACGGCATGGGGGAAAAATGGAAACCGCTAGCATTTGCGTTTGCCCTGTTTGGAACTATCGCCGCCTTTGGTATCGGTAATATGGTGCAAGCCAATGCGGTCGCAGGAGCCATGACTGAGGCCTTTGATATCAATGACCAAACCACCGGCATGGTGTTAATGATTCTGGTCGGCCTAGTACTATTTGGTGGTGTACAGCGTATTGCCAAAACCGCAACGGCTTTAG
>JAASTL010000135.1 GCA_021767305.1 Piscirickettsiaceae bacterium
AAGGGCCTATTCGTAGCATGGGTGTTTTCTTTATGCTTGCTTTTGACCAGCAAGCAATCCCCATTCATCAAGCGCTTCATGCTGATCGAGCACAATACCAAACTCCGCATAATGAGAGATAAGTTCGGCAGCTTGAGTGGTTAGTAGTCCGGATAATACGAGCGTTCCACCCGGTTTTAGTAAGCGCTCAAATTCGGTAGCCAGCTCTTTTAGTGGGCCTGCGAGAATGTTGGCAATCAATAAATCAACGGGTTCGCTCTCAAAATCTTTGACCAGAGCAAAAGGGATGGTCTCGTTGTTGCGGCGGGCATTTTCATCACTGGCTTGAATTGCCTGGGGGTCAATGTCGGTTCCGGTTACAGACTGAGCCCCCAGTTTTTTTGCCGCAAGAGCAAGAATTCCAGAGCCACAGCCATAATCAATCACGGTTTTGTTTTTCACCTCATGGCCATCTAGCCAGGTCAAACACATTGAGGTAGTAGGGTGGGTGCCGGTTCCAAATGCTAAACCTGGGTCAAGCAACAAATTAATCGCTTGTGGTTCGGGTGCTTCTGTCCAGCTTGGCACGATCCATAGGCGTTGGCCAAAACGCATGGGTTCAAATTGGTCCATCCATGCTCTGACCCAATCTTTATCTTCAAGCTGTTCAATTTTGTAGTCTTTAGCCGGTACTTCCGGAACAAGCTGGGTCAAGAAATCTATAATTGCTTGGCAATCAACATCCGCATCAAATAGGCCGACCACTTTAGTAGAAGCCCAGATAGGAGTGGTACCTAACTCAGGTTCAAAGATAGGTTGATCTTTAGCATCTTCAAAAGTCACAGAGGCGGCATTGGCTTCCATGAGGGCGTCAGAAAGGGCTTCTGCTTTATCTTCCGGTACGTTTGCGTTGATTTGTATCCAAGCCACGATGTGCTCCAATTTTTAAAAACAAAAACCTCCAATGCCAAAACACTGGAGGTTGAGATTAGCTGCAAAGCAGTTATAGTCGATAATAAAGTCGACTAAATATCTTGATGTAATAACTTAATTAAACAAGATGATCTAAGCGGTGCTCAAGATAATGGATATTCATGCCACCATCTTGGAAGCCACCGTCGTTCATGATTTCACGTTGTAGGTGAACATTGGTATCAATCCCTTTGATAACCATTTCACTCAAAGCGCTATCCATGCGGGCAATAGCTGTTGCGCGGTCTGAACCGTGACAAATAAGCTTACCAATCATTGAATCGTAATGCGGTGGAATGCTGTAACCTGTGTAAATATGCGATTCCCAGCGAACACCAAGCCCGCCTGCTAAGTGAAGGCGTTCAATTTTACCTGGAGAAGGCATAAAGTTACGCGCAGGGTTTTCAGCATTAATTCGACATTCAACCGCGTGACCAGTCAGTTTTACATCTTCTTGTTTAATGCTTAACTTCTCACCACGAGCAATTTGAATTTGCGCCTTAACTAGGTCAATACCCGTTACCATCTCTGTAACACAGTGCTCTACCTGCAGACGTGTGTTCATCTCAATAAAGTAGAACTCGCCGTTTTCATACAAGAACTCAAAAGTTCCTGCACCACGGTAACCAATTTCAATACAGGCGTTTACGCAAGCCGAACCGATTTTATTACGTTGTTCAGGTGTAATGCCTGGTGCAGGTGCTTCTTCAACTACTTTTTGGTGGCGGCGTTGCATAGAGCAGTCACGCTCACCTAGGTGAATAGCGTTACCTTGGCCATCGGCTAAAACTTGTACTTCTACGTGGCGTGGGTTTTCAAGGAATTTTTCCATGTAAACTTCTGGGTTTCCAAAGAAGCTACCCGCTTCAGACTTAGTCAGCTGAATTGATTTTAGTAGGTTGGCTTCTGTATGCACTACACGCATACCTCGGCCACCACCACCGCCAGCAGCCTTGATGATTACTGGATAACCAATGCGCTGAGCAATGTCTAGGTTTTCTTTTTCATTGTCGCCAAGCGGCCCGCCAGAACCAGGTACGGTAGGTACGCCAGAGGCTTTCATGGCGCGAATAGCCGCAACCTTGTCACCCATTTGGCGAATGGTATCCGCTTTAGGGCCAATAAATACAAAACCACTCTCTTCTACACGTTCAGCAAAGTCGGCGTTTTCAGATAAAAAGCCGTAACCTGGGTGAATGGCTTCAGCATCGGTTACTTCGGCTGCTGAAATAAGTGCGGCCATGTTTAGGTAGCTATCTGAAGACGGTGCTGGACCAATACAAACGGTTTCGTCTGCCATTAATACGTGTTTTAAATCGGCATCGGCAGTTGAGTGCACCGCTACCGTTTTGATACCAAGTTCTTTACAGGCTCTCAGCACGCGGAGTGCGATTTCACCACGGTTGGCAATAAGAATTTTTTCAATCATGCCCATATCCTTATTCGATTACGAACAGTGCTTGACCAAATTCTACAGGCTCGCCATTAACACCTAAGATTTGCTTAACTGTACCGGCTTTATCAGATTCAATTGGGTTCATGATTTTCATCGCTTCGATAATACATAAGGTGTCACCTTCAGCGACTTTATCACCGACTTTAACAAACGGCCCTGCGTCAGGAGATGGTGCAGAATAGAACGTGCCCACCATTGGTGAGGTGATTTTATGACCGCTAACTTCATTACTTTCTTCTGCGGCAGCAACGGGTGCAGCGGCTGAAGCAGCAGGTGCTACTGGCGCTGGCGCGGCAGCTGGAGCAGTATACTGCTGAGCCGGAGCTTGAACATAAACTGGTTCTTGGTTACGTGTTACACGGATGTTGTGTTCACCTTCTTTGATTTCGATTTCAGCAATATCAGACTGTTCGACGATTTCAATAAGTTTACGAATTGAGCGAAGATCCATGATTTATCCTTATATTGTCCAGTTACCATCATTGTGACTGGAGTTCTGGTTGCCAAGTTTGACTTGGATTGATTAATAAATTTTTCAGTCTGCTTTGTGCATGAGGGAGGTGGCACAAAGCGTTAAAGTTGTTCTTCAAGTTTTTCCACAGCAGCTTGCAGAGCCAATTTATAACCCGTGCTACCCAAGCCGGCAATGACCCCATCAGCAAGGTCCGAAAAGTAGGAGTGAGTTCTAAACTTTTCTCTTTTATGAATATTGGAAATATGTACTTCAATAAATGGTTTGTTAACGGTTGCTAAAGCATCGCGAATGGCAACGCTGGTATGAGTAAAGGCAGCCGGGTTGATAATGATGTAGTCGGTACCGTCTGTCATAGTGGCGTGAATACGATCGATAATTTCGTGTTCGGCGTTACTTTGAAGATCTAATAAACGCACATTGTAATGATCGGCAAGTTCTACTAAGCCTTCGATGATGTCATCCAAAGTTTCATAACCATAGGTATCCGGCTCACGTAAACCAAGCATGTTTAAGTTGGGACCGTTTATCACCAGAATAGTCGACATAACACACCTTTAACCTATTGACTGTGTGGAAATTATGTCGCGATTATAACGTAACTGCTGGGTGAACTCCACGCAAAAAACAGTGTTTTTGACATTAAATGAGGCGTTCTGTATTGAAAATGTTTAGAAAAGGTAGGTTTGGTGAAATTTAAATCAATTTACCAAATAATGCTTAAATTGAGAATGGTTTACTTGTTTTCTGAAGCGGGAGAGTTAATGTAAAGCAATTGCTCAAGGTAATAAGCAATTGCTTTAGTTGAAATTCAGAGTCGATAATTTAGCTCAATCGATTATTGGTAAGCTGCCTGGATATTGCTAATAAAATCTTCTGCATTTTTAAAACCAACAACACGTTGCGCATTTTGCTCATTGCCATCTGGGGTAAAGAAAAGAATGGCAGGCGGACCGATAATACCGAATTTTTTCATCAGTTCTTTATCAATATCATCATTAGCAGTAACATCGGCTTTAAGCAAGGTTACACCAGTCAATGCCTGATGGACTTCCGGTTTGCTAAAGGTGAATTTTTCCATCTCTTTACAGCTCACACACCAGTCGGCATAAAAATCGAGCATAACTGGCTTGCCCTTAGCTAATTCGGTTTGTAAATCATCATATGATTTAATCATGGTGAAATTGAGTTTTTCTGATTTCACTACCGCACTAGAGCCTCCACCTTGGAAAACTTTAAGCGGCTGAAGTACTTGTTGGCTGCCGCCAAGTAAGCCTACTAAGATGGCCACACCATAGATAAACAGGGCTAAGCCTAAACCTTTGGCAAGTTTAAACCAACCTGATTTAGCCTCAGTGCTTGCAAAGGCACCCATATAAACAGCGGAGATAATAAATAGTAAAGCCCAGCTAAGTAGAGTGACCTCTGCAGGGACAATACGTTCTGCCATCCAGATAGCCACACCAATCAACATGACACCGAAGATGGCTTTTACATTGTCCATCCAAGCGCCTGCTTTTGGCAGTAGTTTACCTGCCGAAGTACCAAGTAGAATCAGTGGTAAGCCCATCCCCATGCTCATGGCAAATAGAACGGTACCGCCTAATAAGGCATCCCCCGTTTGGCCAATATAAATGAGTGCGCCAGCAAGAGGTGGAGCCACACATGGACCAACAATCAAGGCAGACAAGAAGCCCATGATGGCCACACCAGTTAAA
>JAASTL010000136.1 GCA_021767305.1 Piscirickettsiaceae bacterium
ATAACCATTGGCGAGTTCTATCCCATTAACAAATACTTCAAACCGCTCTGCAACTTGCTCGTCAGCAGCACTTAACTTTGCCAAAGCCGCATCTTTTGCAGGGAAGTGGGTAATAACAGAAATTTTATTTTGCCCCAGTTGCGGTTCAATCACCTCGGTTAGAACAAGCTGTTGCCACAACTCAATATCACTATCCTCTAAGCCAATAATTTCTGCAACATTAAAGGCTTTAAGACAGTTTTGAAAGTCTATAACAGATGCATCAAACACAGACTCAATCTGTGCATATTGCTGGTATGCTTTGGCATAGGTTAAGACTTCTACTTCTGAATATTCTGGAATAACTTTTCGAATGAGTGCGATCACTTCATCAATAAGTTCAGGCATGCTAAAACCAAGACGGTACCACTCGAGCATCGTAAACTCGACTTGATGACGAGGACTCTCATCCCCATTACGAAACACTTTGCCTAAATAGAAAATATCACCACTGCCTTCACACAGTAATCTTTTCATTGGGTATTCAGGAGAAGTGTGTAAATAGAAGGGTTGCGCATTTTTGTAACCAGGCCGGTTGACCCATGTCTGTAAAGAAGCCAAATGCACATCCGGCGTGGCCGCCTGCGACAAAATAGGGGTATCCACCTCAATGACATCACGAGCATAAAAAAACGCTCTGAGTTCACGTAAAAACTCAGAACGCTTTCGCAATATTTCAGGCCTAGTCATCATGAGGTATATCAATCAGCCAAAAAACGTCTGAAAATGAGATTTTGAAACAGATGGATTTCTTGCCGAATCAAGGCAAGAAAAAAACCTGAGCGCAGCGTACATAAAGTACGTGAGCACAGGAAGTTTTTTCTTAACGCAGAGTCTACAGAAAAGGCGCTGTTTCAAACTCATTTTGCGCGCGAGACGTATTCACCTTTCTCTGTATTAACGATGATTTTCTCCCCAATCTGCACAAACAATGGAACCTGAACTGTAGCACCAGTAGACACTACTGCAGGCTTACCACCCGTTCCTTGAGTATCGCCTTTTAGACCTGGATCAGTTTCAACGATTTCTACCGTCACTTGTTTTGGCGGTGTTACCGAGATTGGGTCTCCGTTGAATAAGGTAACCAAACAGACATCTTGCTCAATCAACCACTGCTTAACATCAGCCACGGCCGCTTCTGCAGCTTGGTACTGTTCAAACGTCGCTTCATCCATAAAGTGCCAAAACTCACCGTCGTTATATAAGTACTGCAAATCAGTATCCATAACATCGGCGGCTTCCACTTTCTCACCAGACTTAAAGGTGTTTTCAACCACACGGCCAGTAATTAGGTTGCGATATTTAACACGGTTGAATGCTTGTCCCTTACCTGGACGAACAATGGTGTTCTCAACGATAGTACAAGGTTGCCCGTCCATTAAGAACTTCAAACCGTTTTTAAATTCTGCAGTGCTGACTGTTGCCATATCTTTTACCTATATTTGTCTATGTTTGACATGAATATCACTTAAAATAATCGGCGTATTTTATCGTAAAACCCACAATATTGAAAATTCAAAAATGCCCGCAACTAAGCCTGTTGAAAAATCCTCTTCAAAAACCAATAAGCTAGAAACTTTGATACAAACCCTTGGCTTGGAAAAGGCGTTTTTAAATCAAATTGATACTGCCAGCCCATTTGCTTTTAAAGCGCCGGCGCATTTTTTGCAGCAAATTGAAGTGGGCAATATCAATGACCCGCTCCTCAAACAGGTTTTACCCATTAATGCGGAACGCAATGAACATGAAGGTTTTAAGAACGATCCGGTTGCCGATTTAGCAAACAACCCCACACCTAGCTTAATCCATAAATATCATGGCCGCGTGTTACTCATTGCCAGCCCTAAATGTGATGTACATTGTCGTTACTGCTTTCGACGCCACTTCCCCTATTCGGAACAGATTAACCAGCGTCATTGGCAACTTGCTTTGGAGTATATCCAGCAAGACGACTCAATCCATGAGGTGATTTTAAGTGGCGGTGACCCTTTGGCCTTGAATGAACAAAGCATTGTGGAATTGATTGAAAAAATAGAGCAAATTTCGCACATCACCACCTTAAGGATTCACAGTCGTACCCCGGTAGTTGCGCCAAACACCTCGCCGCAACATGAACTGATTGATTGGGCCAAGCAAACTCGATTAAATAAAGTCATGGTCGTGCACTGCAATCATGCCAATGAGCTTTCTAAAAATACCCATGCCCTGTTTGCCAAATACCAACAAGCTGGATTTACTGTGCTAAATCAGTCAGTTTTATTAAAAGGGGTGAATGATGAGGTTGAGGTATTGCAGCAATTAAGTCATGCGCTATTTAACCAAGGGGTACTGCCCTACTACTTAAACCTGTTAGATAAAGTAAGTGGTTCAGCACATTTTGAAGTGGATGATAAAACAGCCAAAGAAATTCACAACCAACTTAGACAACGCCTACCCGGCTATTTAGTGCCTAAATTGGTTAGAGATATTAGTGATAAAGGCTCTAAGACTCAAATCTTATAAAGTCCAATTGAAATCCAATCACAGTCCAAGCTTATAAAATCAAACGCTATAAAACGTTAAGGACAAAACTTTAACCAAGTCGGTTAAGGCAAATCATATTTAGTTTTAAATTCACAGCGAGATGAAATGGCGCCTAGCCATGACGGTGGTGTATAGAACTTTTCATTGACTGGCAGCAGTACTTCTTGTCGGTACAGATTGTAGTTAAAACCCCGCCCAGTGACGACATAGTAAGTGACCTCAGGCGCTATTTTGACCTCGTTGATTTCGACCTTTGAAAAGTATGGTGTGACTTTTTTAAGCTCTTTGTTCTTAGTCACCAAAATAGTGAGGTTTTGTCCATCTAGCGCTTTGAAATTGGTGTGTTTATCATCTTCTCTGCCATATTTTGAAGTACTGGCAAAGACATGCATTTGGTCATTATTACAGTGGTAACTCAATGCCGATTGACTGCTGTAATCTAAGGTGAACACCATTTGATCAGTTGGCAAAATTTGACAAACTTTTTGTGGCTCGGTGTATACCGCAACACGCTCTTTTTGTGCCCCTTTAATAAGCTGGTCAACATTTAACAACGCCATAATTAACAACACCGCCGCCGCAATCGAAAAGTAGCCATTAAAAACCGCTAATTTAGCTAATTGCTGCTCATCCAATGCCATATAAATTAAATAGAGCAAGGTCACGGCTATTAATGGCCAGTGCAGACCAATCGGATTATTCAAACTCACCACTGCTAACACCAATAACAGAGGAACACTGCCAAACCATGCAAGCTTAGTAATTGAAATACCTTGTGTGCTACCCAAAGCATCAAAATACTGACGATTATTAGGTTTTCTAAAACGGTACCACAAGCCTAACGGTGATAGCATCAGTGCAATCATCAGAATAAAATTAACCAAATTCTGCGGCGCAAATGCAGCCTCTTCGGTACGTGAGAAAAAATTAAACAGAATATTGTTCCAACAATGCGTCGCATTGAAATAGAGGTTTTCCGCAACCGCGATCAAAACCAAGGCAAGCATCAACCCAAACTGACCTTTATGCACTTTAGACCAATAGGCAATGGCATAGGCCAATAAGCCAATCAGCATAAAAGCCGCAAAGTATTTAGATAGGAAGGCAAGCCCTAAAAACACGCCCGCGAAGATAGCATCACGCCAAAGACTCTGCTGGATATTCTTAGTAAAGAAATACACGCCCAGCATAGAAAACAGCACTAACACCGTGTCATTCGCCGTCACCACAAACATCAATGAAATTGGGGAAATAAAAAATGCAAAGCCAACCCACATGGCAATATTGTGCTGACTTTCAAATTGGCTATTACCATCATGCAACAGCACTAAGCGGTATAACAAAACCGCAATGACTATGGCGGAAACAAAGGCCAAGAATCGGTACCAAACTAGGTTATCAGCCACTAAACCCAATAAAGCAAGCACCCAACCTACTGCGGGCGGATGGTCATAATAGCCTAACGCCGGCATCTGCCCCCAAGTAATAAAATAGGCCTCATCTCCGGTTAAGGGCAACATAAAAATCAACACGACTTTCAAGACAACAAAAGCCCATAATAAAACGCGCTGTTGCGTTGTAAGTTGTTGATAAAACAAAGAGAGATTATTCATAGACTTTAATTAGGTTTTATTAGTTTGAATTCATCAGTTAATTCATTAGCTGATTCATTAAAGATTCGCCGGCGATAAAAATGTAAATAAGGCATAGGCCACCAAAGCGCCGGTAAAAACACCTGCCAGAATTTCAATTTTACTGTGCCCTATTCTTTCGCGAAGCTTTTCTCTATCGGGCTGTAGCTGATTAATGGCAACCGCATGTTTACCTACCTGACGGCGCAGACTATTGGCATCCAACAGCACAATAAAAGTAAATGTTAAGGCCACCCCAAAAGCAGGATGGGTTATGCCTTCTTTTTAGGCAATCAATACCTCCATGCTACTGACGATTGCACTATGGTTGCTTGGTAAGCCGCCATATCC
>JAASTL010000137.1 GCA_021767305.1 Piscirickettsiaceae bacterium
GTTGGCCTGCCACTACCTTTAGTCAGTTACGGTGGGAGTTCACTCGTCACCTTGATGATAAGTTTTGGCATCCTCATGTCGATTCATACCCATAAACGTCTGTTAACGGACTAAACCAGCACTCTTCTCATACTAACTATCAGGTTTAATGAGTTTAAGCTTATTTCAAGGCTTGCAATGATTTAGATTTAGCCCCATTTGTGTTAAATTACACCACATTTATTGAGTTCTATTTTTCATAGACTATACTCACCTTTTTTTGAATTGAACCCCTCAAATCAAACAGCTAAAACGGGCGCAGTGATGCAAAAACTGAAACAGATTTTTTTAATTTCCACCCTAATTTTCACCAGTCTAGGTACTTCTTTGGGTCTAACCCAAAATGCAGCAGCAGAGGCGCTTCCAACGCCAAGCATGCCAACTCCGCATGTTATTCCGTCGCCACCTAACGTCAATGCGGAAGCGTATTTATTGATTGACTACAACAGTGGCCATACCTTGGCAAGTAAACGCCCGGATGAACGGGTTGAACCTGCCAGTTTGACCAAAATCATGACGGGTTATGTGGTAATCAATGAACTTAAAAATGGCAATATGAGCATGGATGACATGGTCACTATTAGCCAAAAAGCTTGGAAAATGCCGGGCTCTAAAATGTTTATTGAGGTGGGTAAAAAAGTTTCGGTCAAAGATTTAATCAAAGGTATGGTTATCCAATCGGGTAACGATGCATCTGTGGCCTTAGCTGAACATATTGCCGGTAGTGAAGAAGTGTTTGCGCAGCTCATGAACAAATACGCGGCTAAATTGGGAATGACCGGTACAAATTATGTCAATGCGACTGGTTTACCAGATCCAAATCACTATACCTCAGCGGCTGATTTAGCTATTTTGACCAAAGCCCTAATCAGTAAATTCCCAGAAGAGTACAAATGGTATTCAGAAAAGAAATTCACTTTTAACAATATCACTCAGTACAACCGTAATAAGCTGTTGTGGCAAGACCCTACTGTTGACGGTCTAAAAACGGGTCACACTGAGAGCGCTGGTTACTGCCTAGTGTCTTCTGCTAAACGTGAAGAGACCCGTTTAATCAGCGTGGTATTGGGAACGACAAGCTCTAAAATGCGCATTCAAGAGAGCCAAAAACTGCTTAATTACGGTTTTAGATTCTTTGAAACCCATAAACTTTACCAAGCCAAGCAACGTTTAAATGACGTAAAAGTATGGGAAGGTACGCGTGATTTGATTGGGGTTGGTTTAGCTGATGATCTTTACATTACTATTCCAAGAGGACAGTATAAAAACATTAAGATTGAATCCTCTGTTCACCCTGAAATCAAAGCACCAATTGCCGAAGGTCAAGAACTTGGTAAATTACAGATTACGCTGGGTGATAAAACCATTGCCGAACAAAACCTAGTTGCTCTAGACCCAGTTGAAGAAGGTTCATTCTTTAAGAAAGTGATGGATCAGATGAAAATGTTCTTTAATGGCTTACTGGGTTAATACTGAGATAAATTTAATTCATTAATGATTAAGTGCGCTAGTAATGATTAAGTGAACTAGCACTTAATACGCTTTTTTGGATCTTTTAAAATAATGAGCGAAACCGTTTTACAACAAACCGTTTATTTAAACGGCGAATACCTACCCATGACCGAGTCACAGATTTCTACTCAAGATCGTGGGTTTTTGTTTGGTGATGGCGTTTATGAAGTGATTCCTGTTTATAAAAAACAGTTGTTCTATTTTGATGAGCACCTGCAACGCCTCAAAAACAGTCTAAACTCTGTAAGCATTCCCAACCCGCATACTGATGCAGAGTGGCTGAGTATTTTGCATAACTTAATTGGCAAACATGATTGGCAAGATCAGTTTATTTACCTGCAAGTGACTCGTGGTATCCAAATGCAACGCGACCACTTACCTGCCGACTGTTTAACGCCAACCGTCTACGCCTATACCAACCCGCTTAAAGCGGTTGCACACGATATTATTGAAAACGGTATTAAGGTCGTAACATTAGAAGATATTCGGTGGCTACGTTGTGATATTAAAGCCATTACCCTACTGCCCAATGTCATGATGAAGCTGGCTGCTAAGCAACAAGACGCGGATGATGCCATTCTTATCACCCGCGAAGGGTTTGTGGCCGAAGGTACCGCCAGCAATACTTTTGCAGTAAAAAACAACACCTTAATCACACCGCCCAATGGACAGAAAATTTTGCCGGGAATTACCCGCTTGGTGATTGAAAAACTGGCTCAACAACACCATATTCAACTTGAAGAAAGAGAGCTTTCTATTGAAGAACTCCAGAATGCCGATGAAATCTGGCTTACTAGTTCAACAAAAGAAGCAATTCCGGTTTGCGAACTTAACGGCAAAGCAGTTGGCAATGGTAAACCTGGGCAAGTATGGCACAAAATGCGCGAAATCTATCAGCAACACAAAGCCTCCTTTAGCCAATAAACTTATAGAGCGTTTTGTAAGACTTAAGCGCGAATAATTAGAGAACTCCAAATGACTAAAGATTTACACACTCCGGATAATGAATCCTTAATTGAATTCCCGTGTGATTACCGATTGAAAGCAATGGGACGAAAATCGGATGATTTTATAGAACTCGTTTACGAGGTCACTTGTAAATATGCTCCTGGAACGCCTAGAGAAAATATCAAAATCAATCCATCTAAAGGGGAAAAGTTTATATCTGTAAATGTAACCTTTTATGCAACCTGCATCGAGCAGATTCACGGTGTCTATGGCGATTTAAAGAAACACCCTGAAGTACTTATGTGCTTGTAGTAAATTACTCGCTCGCAACGCCTTTATCGCCCTCTTTTTATGCCCGTAAAAATTAAACACCTTGGCTTACAGGATTACCAATCCACTTGGCAGGCCATGCAAGATTTCACGAATCAACGCACCGCAGAAACCGTTGATGAAATCTGGGTTGTTGAACACCCCCCGGTTTTTACCCAAGGTCTTAATGGCAAAGCGGAACATATTCTGCAGCAACCAGATATTCCCATCGTGAAGACTGACCGCGGAGGTCAAATCACCTACCACGCTCCCGGGCAGCTCGTGCTCTATACGCTTATCGATTTAAAAAAAACCAAGCTTGGCGTAAGAGCTTTAGTGAGTATTATTGAAAACAGCATAATCGCTTACCTTGCTAACTTTGATATTTCTGCAGAGGCCCGTAAGGATGCCCCCGGTGTTTATGTGGCAGGTAATAAAATCGCGTCACTCGGTTTAAAAATTCGCAAACAGCGAAGTTATCACGGTTTGGCTTTAAATATTGATATGGATTTATCTCCATTTAAATTAGTTAACCCGTGTGGCCTGCAAGGCATGCAGATGACTCAAATGAAAGCGTTTATCAATCCGCCTCCAAGCATCGAGGCTGCTGGGCAAGCTTTAGCGGAGATTATTCAATCCCAGATTAATGCGCATCAATTCACTTAAGTTATTCCAGCCTTCAGGCAAATTGAACTAAATAGTCTAGACTGAATAACCGCTTAAGAATCCATTTGCTTTATAATATGCCTCTTTTAGCAATGCAATTTATCTAGGTAACTATGTCTAATCCTCCACAGATTCAAGAGATTGGTATTGAACAGATCGGCAATAGCCGCTCGAGTCAAAGTCAAAGCCTGAAAGAACGCAACCAGTCGATGCCAAAGGGTCAGTACAAAACCAAATCATTGAAACATCGCCCTGATCCTAATGCCGAACGTTTAAAAAAACCGCGCTGGATTAAAGCCAAGTTACCTAAAGCAAAAGACATTCATCGCGTAAAAGAGCTTAAAGAAATTATGCGCGATAAAGGCCTGCATTCTGTGTGTGAAGAGGCCTCCTGCCCTAACTTGGGAGAATGCTTTGGTCACGGCACTGCCACTTTTATGATTATGGGTGATATCTGCACCCGTAAATGCCCTTTCTGTGATGTCACTCATGGCCGTCCAAAGCCACTGGATAAAAATGAACCTGCACATTTAGCCGATACCGTGGCGGCGATGAAACTTAAATATGTCGTCATTACCTCTGTAGACAGAGACGATCTAAGAGATGGTGGTGCACAACACTTTAACGATGTGGTTAGCGCCCTGCGAAGCAGTCTGCCGGAACTCAAAATTGAAACCCTCGTTCCTGATTTTAGAGGCCGCCTGAGTGTGGCGTTGGAAACCCTTACCCAATCGCCACCGGATGTGCTAAACCATAATCTGGAAACTATCCCACGTCTGTATGAAGAGGCGCGACCAGGGGCAGATTACCAAGCATCATTAGATTTATTAAAACGCTTTAAAGAGATGAATCCAGATGTCATCACCAAGTCTGGCTTAATGGTGGGCTTAGGCGAAACAATGGATGAACTGCTTGCTGTCATGCAAGACCTGCGTAAGCATGATGTTGAAATGCTCACAGTAGGTCAATATCTGCAACCGAGTGAATATCATCTTGCTGTGAAAAAATATTGGACACCGCAAGAGTTTGCTGAGGTTGAAAAAGCCGGTTATGCAATGGGCTTTACCAA
>JAASTL010000138.1 GCA_021767305.1 Piscirickettsiaceae bacterium
ATACGAGTTGTCTTGGTTAAACAATAAAGGCAAGCCTATCGTTCGTGTTGCTGAATTCGCTTTTCCTGCAGATTCACAATATTTGATTGAATCTAAATCTTTTAAACTCTATCTTAATTCCTTTAACGGCACACGATTTGAAAATGCAGATACAGTTATTCAGTTGTTAGAAAAAGATCTTACGGCTGCCAGTGGGGCAGAAGTTCAGGTAGATATTCGATCTGTAGATAATGAAGAATATCTTTTAGGTAAATTGCCCGGTGAAAATTTAGATGATTTAGACATCGAAGTTAATGAGTTTCAAGTTAATGCCAACTTACTCCATGCTGATGAGTCAAATATTGTCAGCGAAACCCTTAATAGCCATCTATTAAAATCAAATTGCTTGGTTACTAGTCAGCCGGATTGGGGTTCAGTGGTGATTCGCTATGAGGGGCCGCAAATAAATCATGAACAGCTATTAAAGTATCTTATCTCTTTTAGAGAACATAATGAGTTTCATGAGCAATGTGTGGAACGAATTTACACTGATATTATGGGTCAATGTAAACCAACGCACTTAACGGTCTATGCGCGTTATTTGAGACGTGGTGGATTAGATATCAACCCTTATCGTTCCAATTTTGAAGATGAGTTCGATATTTCTAGAACAGTTAGACAATAATTAAGTTTCTTTTAGTCATAAAAAAAGCGAAGTTTTTACTTCGCTTTTTTGTTGGTAATGTCTGGTTTTACCTTTTGTTATTTAGCCGCTTTTGCTGCTGTTATCCAACCATTAAATGTTTTCTGATTGGCTTTAATCCAAGCATCTACATGGCGATTAATATCTGCGGTGGTATTTTGCCCATCTTTAATCAATTGGTTCTGTGCAGAAACGTCATTGACTGATAGCTCCATAATAGAAAATAACTTAGCAACTTCAGGGTATTTTTTAGCTACTGATTTATTAGCCACAATACGCAAAGAGTTGACATTAAAACCGTAGTTAGCTCCGTTAGGTAAAGAGGTATCGTTGGTAACAGGGTGCGCTGTATGGGTCACTTGTAACCATTTTGAGTCTTTACCTGGCACTAAAATCCCAGAGACCCAGTAAGGGGTCCAAGTATAGTAAAGCACAGGCTTGCCTTGCTTATAGTTGGTGATGGTTTCGGAAATAATGGCACCGTATTCACCTTGGTTATGCTCTACAGTATCACGCAGACCAAAAGCATCGAGCTGATGTTCAATGACCTTTTCACAACCCCAGCCTGGCTTACAACCCGCTAAATCAGCTTTGCCATCACCATCTGTATCGAAAAGTTTTGCAATCTTAGGGTCTTTTAGATCATTGATGTATTTAATGTTGTATTTATCGGCGGTTTTCTTATCCACTAAATAACCTTGGGCAGCGCCTTTAACGTAATGCCCTTCACGATAAAAGACCTTGTCTCCACCAGCGTTGTTGTACATATTTTCATGCAATGGAGCCCAGTTCACGGCGATAAAGTTGATGTCATCGGAATTGGCTTCTTGCGAAATCTGTTTATAGGCAACGGCATAATCTACTTCATTGATTTTACCGACATCATGACCAAGCGCGGCTAAAGCACGGTTCACAATTTCCGTTTGAAATGTCTCTTCGGCAATGGTTCCCTGAAATGGAACCACTTTAGCTGCGGTTGCGGTTTGTGCAGTTAACGCTACGCCAAGTGCTGCAGTGATAATGAGATGCGTTTTCTTCATATTTGGAACTCTCTCTATTTAGAATTGAATATTTTATAAATCCAGCCAAATGGCTCTTTTTCATACCAGCGCATGCTGGCGTCTTTTGGTTGTTGCCCCATGGTTTGGGTAATGCGGTCCAACATAATGGCGAGTAATACGATGGCTAAACCACCAATGGCGGCGAGTCCCATATCTAGGCGTCCAATGCCGCGCAATACCATTTGACCAAGTCCACCCACAGCTATCATTGAGGCGATAACCACCATGGATAAGGACAGCATCAGGTTCTGGTTAATCCCTGCCATAATAGTTGGCTTGGCAACCGGCAGTTCGATTTTGAATAACATTTGCATTGGACTCGCCCCAAATGCCTGACCGGCTTCGATTAAGTCTTCTGGGACTTGGCGAATACCTAAGTTGGTTAAACGAATTAACGGTGGCAAGGCAAATATAATCGTCACCACCACACCTGGGACATTACCGATACCAAATAACATGACGATAGGTATTAAGTAGACAAAGGCTGGAGTGGTTTGCATGGCATCCAGTATGGGCATGAGTATGGTTCTGACTCGATCGGATTTACCCATCCAAATTCCCAAGGGGATGCCTATGAGCATACTGAATATCACCGAAGTAAAGACCAAAGCTAAGGTAACCATCGTTTCTGACCAGGCGCCGAGGAAGCCAATCACTATAAGCGAGATAGCACTCATAGCGGCGAGTCTACGGCCACCCATTTGCCAAGCAAAAAGGGTAAAGAAGATCACCACAACCCACGGGTTTAAGCTCTGTAAGAAGGCTTCTAGTGAGGTTAAAGTGATATCAATCGGTACACGAATAGCCTGAAACACATCGCGGAAATTCCCCACTAACCAATCTAAGCCGTTTTCTACCCAGTTGTCGAACGGAATCAGTTTTTCAGCAAAAGGATCAGCCAATGAAAACTCGGTTTCAGTTGTTTCGACTTTGCTGGCTTCGGTGAGCCAAGAGGCTTGGCTATCAGCCGTATTTCCAGCACCAGCATCTGCTGGCGTTTCTGCGGTTTCGGGAGTACCCCATGGAGAAGCAGGTTCTGGATTAGCTACTGTTGAGGATTCTGTTGCTCCCCAAGGATTACTGCTGTTCGATGTGTCCGTTTCTGGAGCCGTGGCCCACGGATTATTCTCTGACATAGTAAATTCCTAATTTGGGTCTAGAGCTTTAAGTAACTTAGCGCGCGTCATAATGCCAATCATTTGCTGCTCTTCATTAACAACCGGCAAAGGGCAGGGTGCATTCGCCATTAAACCAATGACTTCGTTTAAGGGTGTCTCGGCATCAATGGTTTTTACATTGTGCAGATAAGCATCTTCAACTTGATTAGTGGTTTTACAAACCGCTTGCAAAGTTTCTATAGTGGCTACCCCGACAAACTGCTTATCGCCCTTAGTGACGTAAACATAGTCGTAATCAGAATCATCCAAAAGTCTAATCAGCGTTTTGGTTCCCTGACTCTCTTTTTTAGGCACAGAAAAGAACTTACGATTAATGATGTGTTTGGCAGATAACACCTCGCTCATAGATACGCCTTTAAAGAACGATTCGACATACTCCGTTTCCGGATTACGTAGAATCTCTTCGGGTGTGCCAATCTGCACGATATTACCGTGTTCCATAATGGCGATACGGTCACCAATTCGCATGGCTTCATCTAAATCATGCGAGATAAAGATAATGGTGCGCTGAGTTTTTTCTTGTAACTTAACTAGCTCATCTTGCATCTCTGTTCTGATCAAGGGGTCAAGCGCAGAAAAGGCCTCATCCATCAACATGATTTCCGAACCAGTTGCCAAGGCTCGGGCAATCCCTACGCGCTGCTGCATACCCCCAGAAAGTTCAGAAGGGTAAGAGTTGGCGTTGGCAGCAAGCCCCACTTGCTCGAGCGCATCTAAGGCTTTCTGTTTGGCTTCTTCTTTTTTGTAACCGTCTAAAACCAAACCAAAGGCCGCATTATCCACCACCGAAATATGCGGTAACAAAGCAAATGATTGGAATACCATAGAAATTTTGGCGCGGCGGGTTTCGCGGAGCTGCTTCTCTGAGACTTTGGTAATATTGATATCATCAATGTAAATGTCACCAGAGGAGGGTTCAATTAAACGATTTAGAAGACGAACTAAAGTGGATTTACCTGAGCCAGAGAGACCCATAATGACAAAGATCTCACCCTCATAAACTTCGAATGAAGCATTATTAACACCGAGGGTCAGACCGGTCTTGGCAAAGATTTCATCTTTGTTAAGACCTTGATTCACTAAATCGAGCGCTTTTTTTGGATTATCGCCGAAAACCTTATAAACGTTTTCGACTTTAAGTTTGGTAGGCTTGCTCATAGTATGCGTTTAGAAGTCGTAGCGCGCTCCAATTACCAGTGCTTTACCATCAGTGTTGGTGCCATATCCACCCATTGGTGCAAAGTCATCTGCATCTTCGGTATAAATAGCGTAGGCATTTTCTTCCACAAAGTATTCAGCAAACACCTTAAAGTTTTTGGTGTATTGGTAATCTAGACCAATATGTGTTGATGAACCCGTAAAGAAAGCTCCACCACCAGTTTCTTCATCACCCACGGCATAATGAGCTTTTAGGGTGTATTTACCTAAGTTGTAGGAAGCGTAAATATTCTTAATTAACTGATTATCAACCCCAGAAGCTGTGTTTTCCCACTCTTCTAGTTTCATCGCTAAGCGCCAAGGTCCGGTTGTGTAGGCAGCTGATACACCAATTAGTTTGTTATCACCTGCATCTTCACCGCGATCTTCTAATGAAGCAGCTAGGCTCAAACCTTCATTG
>JAASTL010000139.1 GCA_021767305.1 Piscirickettsiaceae bacterium
ATGGTATGAGATTGCTCGACTTGACCACTCTTTTGAACGCGGCTTAACGGATGTCACCGCTACCTACTCCATGCGTGAAGATGGTGGAGTGCGTGTTATCAACAAAGGCATAGATGCGCAAGGCAAAGAAAGCCTAGCGGAGGGTAAAGCTTATTTCACTGGCGAAACGGATACCGCCGCTTTAAAAGTGTCATTCTTTGGTCCTTTCTACGGTGGTTACAATGTCGCTAAGCTGGATAAAGACTATACGATGAGTTTAGTTATAGGCCCTTCTTACGATTATGCTTGGATACTCGCTCGAACACCCAATCCAGATAAAGCCATGTGCGATGCGTATTCAGAAAAAGCCCAACAGATTGGTATTGATACCACACAGTGGATTTGGATAAACCAATGCAAATAGTACGACTCTTTTAATGACCCTTTTTACTTTAATGACTTTTATCGCTTATGCACTTGCAACTTTAGTTGCACTGTTCATCCTGCTTATTTTTCTGATTCATCTTGGGTTTAGAGCGCCGAGAACGGCAAATGAATCCAACCCAGCTGATTATGGCTGGAATTTTGAGGAACAACAAATTGCGAATCCTCACGGTATTAAACTCTCAGCTTGGTGGATTCCTGCGCAGCAAGCCAGCGCAAAAACAATCATTATTTTGCATGGTTGGGGAGCCAATAAAAGTTTAATGTTACCTATAGCAAAACCGTTCTATAAACATGATTTTAATATTCTTTTGGTGGATGCTCATAATCATGGTGACTCACCCATACAAGGCATTTCTACTATGCCTAAATTTGCCGATGACTTGTCTGCGGCCATTACTTGGGTTAAAGAAAATAAAAAACCGCAAAGTCAGTCTCTGGCGGTTATGGGGCATTCCGTTGGCGCGGCAGCAACCTTATTGACCGCAGCCAGAAAAGCCAATCCCAGCAAATATACAAATTCAAAGTCTATTGATTATCTTGTTAAACATCAGGCAGATGTCTATATTGCCGTTTCCAGCTTTGCCCACCCAAGACTCGTGATGCAACGTCAACTGAGTAAATTAAACTTCATTCCCTGGTTAGTGAATTTTATTATTAACTATGTGCAATGGGTGATTGGTTACAAACTTGATGAAATCGCTCCATTAAACAGTATTAAAGTGATTCAAGAGCATAACCCTGATTTACCTTTGATGTTAATTCATGGCACAAAAGATCAAGTCGTTCCCGTTGAAGATCACCAAACTTTATGTAAACACCGTTATCCTAAAACGCACTGCCTTGAAATTAAAGATGCGGATCATGACTCAACCGAACAAATTCAACATCACTTTCCTAAGTTATTGGAATTTATAAATAAAAACATCTAACAAAGCAGAGACAACCATTCCTCTAATCTCATCGCTATGCAAAACTTTATTGATTTTCATTCCTAATCTTTACTGCTATTTCTGGTTTTAAAACTCACTAAATTGCCCGCCTTAATGCAAAACAAAATTTATCATCACCACAATTAAATATAATTTTAATAAAAATCATTCTCATTATTATTGACATTTAAATTTAACTCTTTATCATTCGCAATAAAGAATCATTCTTATTTAGATTTATATTTATTGCAAAACCTCTCCTAAGGCACTCATGCAAAATCTTGAAAGAGGAATGTTTCTTTTTTATGCCTTTAAACCAACTTATGGGCATATCCCTAATTTTTCACAAACTGACTGTTACAAACTTAAGGACTCGTCTTAAATGTTAACCGTACAACCCAAACTTGCTTTAAAGCTCTCTCCTCTTTCCATAGCTCTTTTAACTGCCGTGATTTCTCCAACAACTGTTGCGCAAGAAACCAGTCAATTACAAACCATTAATGTCAACGCCACGCAAAACACGCCAACTAATAAAGGCATGATTGAAGTAAAAGACGACATCATCCATACAGAAGTGATTAACCAGAAAAAAATTGCAAAGAAACAAGCGGCCAACCTTGCACAGGCCATTGAAGATGAGCCTGGTGTAAAAGTCAGCACCGAATGTTCGATGTGTGGAGTCAAGCGCATTATGCTCAATGGTTTAAAAGGTGAACACACCACCCTGATGACGAATGGCGTGCCTAACAGTTCGATTGTGGAAGGTTTCTATGGTTTTGATGCCATTCCTATGGCGGGTGTCACTTCCATTGAAATCTCTCGCGGCGCTGGTTCCTCGTTGATTGCTCCGGAAGCAATCGGCGGAGTCATCAATGTGGTTACCGACAGACCAACTCAAGATAAACTGAGCGTAGATATCTCACGAGGAAGTGATGATTATCATAAATACCAATTAGCTGGTAGCAAACTCAGTAAAGACAAAAAAACTGCGCTGGCAGTTTCTGCGCAATCAGACAATATTGATCAGTACGACCAGGACAACAACTTGGTAAACGAATCACCGGCTCTGACCAATCAAAGTTTTACCGCTCATGTTTGGCATCAAGCTAGCCCAAATGACGAAATTGAGTTCCGTATCGAAGACCAGTCTTCGGAAATTTTTGGTGGCCCGATGATTGGCAGCGATTTGGCTTCTTCCAGATCAGATGCTCGCACACAAGTCACCGGCACGAGCCCTGGATTTACGGGTGATAATGTCAACAACCGCCCTTCCGCAACCACCACCGCTAAAGATTTTCTGGAAAACATTGATTCCAATAAACAAGCCTACACCGCTAAGTGGCGCCGCGATGTTAGCGATGATTTACAAACTCGTATTACGACCTCACTGGTTGACTCGGAAATGGATGCCATCTATGAAGGCACCACTTACAAGGCAGAACAAGATATTTTTTATGTCGATCTTCGTGGAGATTACTTCTTGAATGACAAACATGCGTTAACCTTTGGTACCGATATCAAAAATGACAAAATGCGCTCTAGATCCACCGGCGGGAGTGAACCCGCCGATGATTCCTATGACATGAGGACCAACGGTTTTTATATTCGTGATATTTGGACACCTTCATCACAGTTGGAACTGTCCGCAGCGCTAAGAGTCGACAGTATTAATGTCGATTTTGTCGATCAAAACAAGTCTTTTGATGAAACTATTATAGCGCCACGCTTACACCTAAAATATGATCACAATTTCAACTGGACTTCACGTTTATCCGCAGGTCAAGGTTATCGTGTTCCTCTGCAATTCTTTGAAGCTGATCACGGTATTTTGGACGATGGTTTTGGGGTGGATGTCGACAAACTTGAAAAGTCAAAATCCGCACGTTACTCGCTAACCTTTAACGGTGCACAAACTTTATTTGAAACCAGTTATTCCTATACTTCGGTCGACAATCTGACGTTTATCGATACCGATAATTATGCCCGCCCTACTTTGGTTAACTCGGACGATACCGGAACCGTTCAACATGCAGATATCGTGGTTTCTCACCAATTAACTGGCCACTGGTCTCTTGGAGCGAGCTTGGAAGGTTTTATCTATGACAAAAATTATCGTGATACGTTTGGCGTTATTCCGGTTGAAGAGCGTCTTAAATTAATGGCGGACTACACTGGACATGGCTGGGAAGCCAACTTGACCGTCACTGCGATTGGTGAACGTGATTATGCAGATTATGCGGGCGCAGGTTATGCTGACCACTACAATGCTGCTGGTGGTGTTGATAGCAAAGGCAGCAAAGCACCTGCTTTTGCCACTGCAGATATTCGCATCGCTAAAGACTTTAATAAAAACTGGCAAACCTATGCAGGGGTAAACAATCTGTTCGACTACACGCAAACGGCTGAGGGTGATTCACCGCTATTCTTTGATGGTGCTTCCGCGGGTTCGGAAGACTGGGATGTTGGTCATATCTGGGGACCTCTTCGAGGTCGTCTAGTCTATGCAGGTGTTAAAGCGACATTCTAAAAAACAGTGATCCATTAAAACAAAACCCCGGTTATCTGATGACATTTACCGGGGTTTATTTTTTTGACTTGCTTCAAGAGTTAAAACATCAACCGTTAAGCAATGGGATTATCTGACGTTCAAACTTTAAATTAGGCAAACGTTGTTGCAAATAGTCATTTATCTTATCAAGTTGCTGCTTGTCCAAAGTGATTTCAAACGCCATTTGCTCTTTAAAACCAGAGACGCGCTCTTTGATATCATCCAGATTCAAATGATGGGTTTGCACCTTATAACTGACCACCTTGAGTTGATGACCAGGGTAAGCCAATAAAGCATCGACGAATGTATCTATGGCATCCAGTTCCACTGTGCAACGTAAGATAACTTCTTTATATTCCATTGCTTACCCCTTTTGTGCCATGAATTGGTTGAAACGTTTGAAAATGATTGGCAAAAGCAACAAGGTCAAAACCGTGGAGGTAATCAAGCCGCCAATCACCACAATCGCCAAAGGCTTCTGAATCTCGGATCCCGGCCCATCCGCAAACAACAGCGGAACCAGACCCAGTGCAGCTATGGAGGCGGTCATCAATACTGGTCGAAAACGAC
>JAASTL010000140.1 GCA_021767305.1 Piscirickettsiaceae bacterium
AAAATAAAGAAAAAAATATAATACTTAGGCAAATAGTCAGTACACCCCCACACATTTTTTATACGGGGTGCCCCGTCTATTTGCCTAACAATTCGATTTTCTTCCTTAACCCTTTGATCTATCTGCATTTAATTGTTAGTCACTCTTTGACTAACAATGCCTATAAATGCCTAACAATTACTAACAATTGGCATATTTAGCGGCTAGATAGCTAATTGAAGGGCGTCCAGCCCCTTTTGGCTTACTTTGAATAACTTGTATTTCGCCGTTGTCGGCAAGTGCTGAAATGATTTGCTGTCTGATGTTGGGCTGTGTTTCGCGAAGCTTTCTATGGTTGAAGACGCGCCCATGAGTAATGCCTTTTTCGCCAGCTTTTTGGACCTGTCTCAACACCAGGTTCATAGTGTGGCCGAACTCACTATCAGCAATACGGTATTGAGCCTCACTAACTAATCGATCGTTCCAGTACATAACAAAATCGATTGCCCAACGGGCCTCGGCTTCATCTACTAATGGTGCATCTTTGGCACAGCCACAAATTAGGGCCACTTTTGCCGCATGCTCCCACACACGGACATAAAGAGAATCAAGACCGGTACCGCGTGACTCTTCCATTTTTCTGTCTATCTCTTGATCCAGCTTATCAAACAAGTTCCAGGCAGCTTGCGTCATTTTTACAACAAATGGATTTTCCGGTTGGATCCCCAATAAGCCGGCACCGTTGCTGATATGGTTCTCGAACTTCTTAAACCAATCCATTATGGATTGAGCAGGCTTTGAAGCGGGGGCGATTCTCTGCTTTGGTGGTCGTGGTGTATCGGTTTGCGTCACAATAATACGGTTAACAAAACCATCGAGAATATGAACACCCTTTAGAGAATCATAAAAGGTGCTGTCTGTTGAGGTACCATGAAGATTGATACATGGGTATTCAATCAATTGGCGCTCATTCATTTTCTGATTAGCGTACTCTGTGCCGGTCACTACACTGGTGGAGCTGCTAAACAACTTCATCAAATTGGTGAGTACAGACACCTTATGAGAAGCGCTGTTTTTGTCAGTCGCTTCACACAAGAACTTACCGAGTTCGTCTATCTGAAAAACGGCATCTGGCGACATTGCAGCGCGAGCCATAAGCCCCTGGCCACTGGCAATGTCTTCACCGCCAAGTTGTGAGTCTTTGCCCAGTGCATGCAATGCGTTCTTTATATAGTTACGTGCATGCTCTTTACCAGAGCCCGTTGGACCTAAAGACACTAAGTAAAGATTGGTTCTCAGGCCCGTCTCATTCTGTACCTTTCTGGCGGCTAATGTCGCCACCAAAGATAACGCAGCATTCACGGCGTATACCGGTTGCGGCATCCTGGCAGTACTAACAATTTGTTTGGTGATATCGTTCAGGATCCCCGGGGGGGTCAATAAATATTCTGGAATGGTGGTATCGTATTTTGGTGCAGGTTGGCTTTTTAGGTTTATTTCGATTTCTGTATTGTTGAATAGTCCAGGCCAACCATTCTTGCGAGCCCGATAAAAAACGGTTTCTATGTTGTACCCTTTATCTGCCTTAAAGGTACCCCACTTGTACTCGAGTTCTGCATAGTCATAACATGTTGAGCGCTGGCTCCATTCATCGGCCAACACAAGCGCAATTGGATCACACAAACTATGCAGGCTTTGGATAATCTCTAGCCATGGGTCATAACCATCATCAGGGTTAATAAATTCAAGGGCGCTTTTGATTTCTTCAATTTGATACTCGAGTAATTTAGTGGGCCTGCTTTCGGCCTTTTCTTGAATCTCATCTTCAAGCATCCATTCCGGCGCTTGGGCAATTGCTTGACCATCGATAGGACTAAATGCGCCATCCCAATAATACTCACCGCCTGTATGATGATTTGATGGCTCAACCACGATATAACCGTTTTTCTTCTTAACATCGATACCTTTTCCTGCTCGCTTTAGTTTTTTTCCTGCAGGCACATTAAAAAGAAAGTGAAGACCGCCACCGCCACTGATTTGAATAACGGTTT
The DNA here is from genome assembly GCA_021767305.1 of Piscirickettsiaceae bacterium. The sequence goes on from JAASTL010000140.1 coordinate 2,031, forward strand.
CAGGAAGGTCGTTATCTTTAATAAATTGCGACCAGGTATCATCGCCACCGTTGCGGGGATCAATGTCATAAACAAAAAATGGGTAAGCCTCAACAGCAATATTTAAACGATCATCTTTAAATAGCGCCATTAACTTGTCTGGATCACTGGTCGCATCTTTTACACCATTTAAGGTTGCTGGATGCTTACCCGGGCTGACACACTTCTTTGATCCACAAGAACACCGCCCATCTTCACGAATATAGTGAAGCGGGAAAACTTTCCAACCAAGTGCAGCATATTTAAGGGCGTATTCTTGTTTGATATTCACTTTTTTGGCCCCCTTTTGGCCACAAAGCGCGTAATCCGGTTGGAGTTAACAAGATGGTCGTAGACGATCTCATTAACTAATTGATCGATGGTTAAGCCTTTTTCCTTGGCTAGTTCTTCCAATAACTTTCCGTGCTCTTCTTTGAGTAGAGTGTCGTAAGACCGCATTTGAAACCCCTAGAACTTGGCCGCTGTTTGGCTAGGCGCAATTAGATAAATTGTTGTTATGGTTGTTTTGAACGTCTAAGGAATCCAAATGTGCTTGAATAATGTCAGCCAAATAAGAAGCGGCCTGCTTACGGTGCAGCATCGCCAATGCCTCAACAGCATTCGATTGATAGTGGTTCAGATTGATTCTGTACCGCTTCTCTTTTCTTGCTTTTGGGTCAACGTGGGCCATGGGTCTGTTCTCCTACGCGGCGGTCTTAGCTGGAACAGAGCGCACCTCATACGCCTTTATTCCATTGTTATCTTCAATAACTCTTATATCTCTATCGGAGTTAATCATTTGTCTAACTGCACCTTGAGTAATACCAAGAGCCCGAGCAACTTCACTCTGAGTGCGGCCTTGCTTGATATAGTCTTTCAGGCTGATGTGCTCTTTATCCACAATAAAACCTCTTTTTTAATAGAATCTCTATTACTTAGATCAAATAGTATCCCCCCCTGATTTTATTGTCAATAGTAATACCATTAGACAAGAGTAATAGTATCGCTTTTAATTCACATCAATAGCTTAACTAATAGAAGTTTTCAGAAATGAAGCAAAAAAGACCTTTAACCGACGAAGAGAAACAGGTTGCCGATAATTTAAAAAAAATCTGGTTAACTAAAAAATCAGAGTTAGGAATATCTAGCCAAGAAAAGCTGGCCCACTTGATGGGTTATAAAACTCAAGGCGCGGTAACCCAATATATTAATGGAATAATTCCGCTAAACATGGATGCCGGGTTTAAATTTGCCATGGTTTTGCGGGTACTCCCTGGGGACATCAATCCAAAATGGAGTGAGTACGATTTATCTTTTCAGAAAGACGGTTATGTTAAGCCTGAACATATAGAGGTTGACCATATAGAAGCCATTGAGCTGGTAAAAGAGCTAAAACCAGAGCAGGCAAAGGCTGTTGCAAACTTCATTAAGATGATGAAAGGCGAACATTGAACGAAGATAAAGAGAAAAGCTACCAGCCTCTTTTGGATGAGGGTATACACGATATTGAAGTGGATGAATGCTTTGATTTGTTTGTACGCCCATTTAAAAACAATGAACATAGAAGCAAGCTCATGGAAAGGTTTCTACATTATTATTGGGAGCTTTGCCAACTAGGTATTTTTGTTGAAATCTGGCTAGACGGCTCTTTCGTTACAAAAAAAGAGCAACCATCCGATATTGATATAGTTCTTATAGTTAATCGTTCCCAATTAAATGAGCTTGATCATGACCAGGCCAGAACCTTCTACACTCTAATGCAGCCAATAATAACTAAAGCTAGGTACGGTATTGACGTCAGAATGCATGGTTATGATGAGCATGAACGTAAAGAGCAAAAAAGAAAATTGTTTAGTTATGACAAAAACCTAAACAAGAAAGGTTTTGCTAGGTTAAAAATTTATCGGAATATTGACCTATCAGTGGTTCGCTCTGATGAGGTGGACTTATGAGCCGCATATCTGTCTTAGAAGAGAACATTAAGCAAGTTTCAAAGTTTTTGAAAGAAGACGAAGAGCGCTTGAAAAAAGAGCCCGAAGATTTATTTTTTAGGGTTAGCTACGAATCAAACAAATATGATTTGCTGCAGCTACAGAAGAAGTTAAAAGAGGAAAAAGAAAAACGATATATTGAAGTTTTAGATTTACGATTTATTGGCAATGATATGGAAAGGGGCTCAATACCATTGAGGCTTCTATCAAAGATATCAGACTTCTTTTCAGCAGCAATATTATCTTCATCTAACAAATATTTGTATGGAAGAGACAAGGCCAGATTTAGCAAGGACTTGCTTCAAATCGTTGATTTACGTTTATCAGATATCGCATATGGATCTACTCGACTCATAGTGACTGGCAACACCTCGCCGGATTTAATGGGATATAGTGTTTTGGAGGAGGTTCTAAAGAATCTTTTTACC
>JAASTL010000141.1 GCA_021767305.1 Piscirickettsiaceae bacterium
AGATATATTAAAAGGCTGTGACTTGAGTGTCCAGCCACAAGAGATTGTTGCCATTATCGGTCGCTCTGGTTCAGGTAAATCAACGCTCCTCTCTCTTATGGCGGGTTTAGAAAAACCGACTGCTGGTGAAATTACCATGCTGGCACGTCCTCTGCATTTATGTAGTGAAGATGAGCGTGCACAAATACGTGCGCAAAAAGTCGGTTTTATCTTTCAAAATTTTCAGCTCATGCCAAGTATGACAGCACTGGAAAACATCCTCATGCCACTGGAACTTTTTCAAATCGATAATGCCAGAGCCTTAGCTCTGCAAGCATTAGAAAAAGTAGGATTAGCGCATCGTTCCTCGCACCGCCCGGCCGAGCTTTCCGGCGGCGAACAACAGCGTGTTGCTATTGCGCGTGCCTTTGTAACGAAACCACAAATACTTTTTGCCGATGAACCCACCGGAAACCTCGATGAAGAAACGGCTCATCAAATTCAACAGCTTCTGTTTGAACTGAACCAAGAACAGAAAACCACTCTTATCTTAGTCACTCATGATGGTCAATTTGCCAAAACCTGTCAGCGAGTTTTTAAGTTACAACACGGTCAATTAGTCGAAGGTGACCATGAATAGCATCCCTACTTTTTTGCATGAAACTAAGGTGGCTTCACTTTGGTTTATTCGTAGTCTAAAAAAAGGCGACTGGGTTTGGTTAATGCTCGCTATTATTATTGCCAGCGCTACGGTTACGGTGGTTAAGCAACTCGGCGAAAGCGTGCAGCAAAGCATGTTACGCAAAGCTTCTGAATCCTTGGGAGCCGACCTTGTCATCAGAAGTTCACAACCGATTGATAAACAGTGGCAAATCAGAGCTGAAGAACTCGGTCTTAAAACCTCAACGACGATTTCTGTGGTAACCATGGCGGTCACCTATGATGCCAACCAAGAGGCGCATTTTCAGCTCATCAATCTTACCGGTATTTCCGATACGCAACCTTTACGAGGCAGCTGGACACCCAGTGATGAAATTCCGTTTCAGCCACTTAACGATAATAATATCTGGTTAGACCCTTCCCTGTTTTCATTACTGCCGCTTAATCAGGATAGTGAAATCACCCTAGGTACAAAAACCTTCAAACTCGGAGGCAGTTTAACCAGCCCTGCATTAATCAGTCCCATGGCAAATATCGCCCCAGTGGTGTGGATAAAAAAACAGCAATTAGAACAAATCGGCCTCATGGGGCCGGGTAGTCGGATTAACTACTCTTTAAGTGTGGCTGGTGCCGATCCAGCAGTAAAACGTTTTGCCAATGAGTTGCAACAAACCAACAATGGAGCCTGGCAAATCATGTCTGCCGAGGCACCATCTGAAGACTTAGGTAATTCTTTAGATACCGCCTGGTTATTTTTAGATTTATCTGCCCTCTCTGCGGTTTTGGTGGCAGGCATGTCAATTTTAATTGCTAGTCGATTCTATCTATCTCGATGGAAGCAGAGCATCGCCTTGATGCGTGCGTTTGGGGCTCACAATGCCAAAATGAATCGACTCTTTGCATTACAGATGACCTGGATTGCGGCTATCAGTAGTTTTATAGGCATCTGGCTGGGTTATGTCATTAGTTTGGGCATGGAACCCCTATTAGCCGATTACTTTGACCCGCTGGTTATCGCCTCACCAGTTCAAGCCATGATTACCGGTTTCTTTAGTGGGCTCTTAGTGTTATGGACGTTTGCTTGGCAAGCTTTTCACAGTGTGGTGAAAACACCCCCAATGCAAGTACTGAAATCAACCCCAGATCAAAAACAGAATTGGCACTGGTTTATAAGCTTTTTGCTACTGATTGGACTAATTAGTTTAATGCTCAACCTGCATAATCTGCACTGGATTATTCTGGGTATTTTGGTTACCAGCATTGTGCTTTATGGTGTCGCCTTATTGATGATGCAGCTCTTAGCGCTGTTGCAAAAACGCTCTTCCGGTTGGCTAAAAATTGCCCTTTCCAATATTGCTAAAGAGTCATCTCTGGTTAAAATTCAGTTGATTTCAGTGGGTATGGTGTTGTTTGTCTTGATGCTCATGACCTTTGTGCGCCAAGACTTAATTACCAACTGGAAATCATCGTTGCCAGCCAATACGCCAAACGCCTTTGCCATTAATATTCAACCTGATCAAAAACCACAAGTGGATGAAATTCTGGCGCAGACACAGATGAAAACGGACGCGCCAATGGTTCGTGGACGCCTAGTAAAGAAAAATGATGTAGAAATCGATATTAATCAATTCCAAGAAGAACGTGCCCAACGTTTATTGAGAAGAGAAGCCAATATCGCCGTCATGGACACTATTCCAGAACACAATAAAATCATTCAACAAACTGAGATTTCTGATTCGACTTTACCCGTGGTATCAGTAGAGAAAGGGATTGCCGAACTTTTTGGATTAAAAATTGGCGATACCCTAACCTTTAACATCTCAGGGTTGGATTACAAATATGTTCTAACCAGTCTTCGCGAAGTGAAATGGCAAAGCTTTCAGCTAAATTTCTTTTTCATTATCGAACCGGCAGAAGATAGGGTCTTGCCTATTTCTTATTTGAGTAACTTCAAATTGGTCGATATTGAAAATTCTACTGCTAGCAATGAGCAAATGAATTCAAATGAACTGACTAAGCAGCTTGCACAACAAACTCCAGGAGTCTTGTTAATTGATGTGCGTAAAATCCTACAGCAAATTCAAGACATTATGGACCAAGCAGGTCTGGCGGTAACGGCTCTCTATAGTTTTACTTTGATTGCCAGTTTAATTGTGCTGTTTACCGCAACTTTGGCAAGCCAGCAGTCGCGGATTCAAAGTTGGTTATTGCTACGAACCATTGGGGCTAAAAACCATGAAATCTTCAAAATCGGATTAACAGAGTTTTTCTTTTTGGGTGGTTTAGCCGGGCTCTTTGCTGCAACGTTGGCGCAGGCCGCCAGTATGTTGATTAGTCACTTTTTACTTAAAATTCCAGCTGAAATAGATATTGTTCTGTGGATAACCAGCATGCTACTTGGCGGTGGGATCTTCTTTATAATCGGCCTTGTTACCCAATGGTCATATCTACAAAAATCACCAAGAGATCTAAAAACCTTTCTTAGCGATAACTAAGCTTTAATAAACTTATCCATATTAATGCAGATACTCATTAGCACCAAACCTAGAACTAACCCTTGAAACCTCTGTTCAAGGGTAATTAAATCTCATAAAAAAATAAATAACCATCCCGCTTAGTTCCTTTTAACACCTACTAATGCATAGGTTTATGTATTTATAAATCGGTCTTATTTCCTAAATTTATTTTCATAATTATTAGCTAACTTATTGTTTTTTTCTTTAGATATTGCTTTTTCATTATAAAAGTAATATTATATTACCTAGTTTCATAATAAATGGAGTTTAGTATGAACAATGCGAAATTAGAAAAGAAATTAAGCAAAACATGGAAAGAGCTTTTAAAAGCGAGTGTTCAGCATGATGATCACCATGTGGGCGAACTTATGAAAGAGATGATTGCGTTGGAAATTCAACAAAAGCGTCGTCGTCACTAAGCCATAACACGCCTGTGCTTAGGGCTAAAAACATAGATAACCCGACAGTCAATGATGATGTCGGGTTTTTTTTATTTATCTAGCCTTTAACTCTAGAGCCCCACATCTCTTTAGACTGACTAAAAGCCTCTTCGAATGAAATTTGTTCCATTAATAAAAGAGCTACTGCTGCAGTGCTAATGACCGCATGTTCTCCGTAAATGTCATCACTCTGCCCCTGCCATAAATCCAACAAAGCGGAGGTTTGCCACTCATTAGGTCTTCTTTCTCGATCTGTGACAGCTTTGATTTCTATGGATTGTAGTTCAGGGTTATTTTTTTCTGAAATGAATAAACGGTTAAATGCATCCGGGCGAATCTCCGGCTCACCACCTTCGCCTTTAAACACCATATTGCGATTGGTATTATTGGCTTGAGCAGCGGCATGATGCAGGTTTTCAACCCCTTTATGAAAAATCCCCTGCATTGCATAAGGCCCATTCAATGGGTTTAAAACCTTAACCGCGGTATTGAATACAGTACGTACCCCAATTTCTGACTTGAGGTGAAGAATGGACTTTAATTCCGGGGCAAAGTGAATAAGAGGTAAATAAACCGCTTTACCTACTTGCAAAGCATCTTGAGCACTAGCAATACTATCGGCAATTTCAAAACCGAGATCGTGCATAAAAGCTTCCGCATAGTGGCGGTCATTAAACTGTCCGGAATCACCATGCAATAACACTTTATAACCATTCTCAATAAGCAGCTTTACACTCAGAAGAAAATATGGCGGGTAACGCCATTTACCGGCATAGGCGGAAATATCCAAATCGATACTAGAGTGGGTTTTATCCAATCCATAATAAGAACGAATACCAG